>JANNSS010000103.1:0-1819 GCA_031402955.1 Saprospiraceae bacterium | reverse complement strand
CGCACCGATTGAACTCATGCCGGATATGGGATCGCTTACGTTGAGTTCGTTAAATTTTTCAACCCAGGCCAGTGTCAATGCACCCGATATGATCATGCGTCTCGCTGAGAAAATGAATGAATACGGCGTCCATCCCGAACTTGAGATCTTTGACCTGGGCATGATCCATTATGGAAAATACCTGATCCAGAAGAAACTGCTTCAACCTCCGTATTACTTCAATATCATCTTTGGCAACATTGCAGGCATGCAAACTAATTTCAATGCCATGGGTGCAGCCTTGAATGAATTGCCCGAAAATGCATACTGGGCTTTTGGCGGTATCGGTGGACAACAATTGCAGGCTAATACGGCTGCTATCGCTTTGGGTGGTGGAGTACGGGTCGGGCTGGAAGACAATTTGTATTATGACCGTAATAAAAGTTTACTGACAACGAACATCGCTTTGATCAGGCGTATAAAAGTCCTGGCTGATATTTTCGAGCGAAAAATCATGACCCCGACCCATTTTGGCAACCTTGGCTTTTACAACAGCAAGCGCGTGCGATGATGACAGAATCATTATTCTTATTGGGTAAGAGCACCTATGCGCTCAGCATCATATTGGATATGTTGCCGGCAGAGTTTCAGCGCGTCGGGTTGATCTCCAATATTCCTGATGAAGAGAATACTTCACTTACATTTCCATTTCTTGTTCCGCATATCCAGGTGCGCGAGTATACCGAAGATCAGATGACCGACTGGCAATCACCTTCCTTCATCATCGCCTCGATCGGAAAGTCACGAAGACAGATCGCAGAACATTTTATCAATACCTATTCCATGCCGGAGGACAGGTTTATTCCCTTGATCCATACATCGGCAGTTATTGCCAATGGTTTTATAGCAGGTATCGGTCTTCACATCAGTCCGCTTTCCGTCATTGCACCTTATTGTACATTTGGACGATTCGTGGTGATCAACAGGCATGTGAATGTTGGGCATCATACCGTGTTACATGATTATGTGACCATCAATCCCGGAGTCACGATATCCGGTAACTGTGAAATCGGCGAGCGTACCACCATCGGCGCAGGGGCTACGATACTGGATAAAATTAAAATCGGAAGCGATACGATCATCGGTGCCGGATCCGTCGTGACAAAAGACATTCCCGATGGTGTGATTGCCTATGGCAGCCCGGCCAAAGTCATCAGGGACAAAACATTTTAAATCGTATTGACATCAACAACCAGAGCAGAAACCTGATAGGACTATGAGCAAAATAGTAAAAGTATACGACCAGTTTCGTTGGACAGACCTCGGGCGGCCCACACAGGAAGAACTGGAAGCACTGACCAAAGAGCATAATATTGACCTTCATCTTCTGGAAGACATCCTGGAGTATGGACACCTGCCTAAAATTGAAAAGGTAAAAGAATACACATTTATCATCTTGCGGGCCTATACGCCATCTGCCAAGGAGAATATTACAGCGGTAGGTGCCTTGACCAATAAGATCGCTTTTTTTATCAATGAAACGGATCTCGTGACGGTTCATCGCGCTGATTTTGAGTTTCTCAAAAAACTGACGGACGATTACGCCTCCAGTGAAGCGCTGATGATGGATCTCATCAATGAAATCCTACTGACGTATGACAAGCCCATCGAGCAGCAAGCAGATAAAATGGATGAGTTCGAAAGGGCCATTTTCCTGAAAGCCGGGCATTCGATCTCCATTGAATCTTTATACTATCAGAAATCAAAGGCACGGATATCTAAAAAGGTATTGCAACTAACCCAGACGGTCTTGAACCAGATCACGGTCAAGCCTGAATTG
>JANNSS010000102.1:0-8614 GCA_031402955.1 Saprospiraceae bacterium | reverse complement strand
GATTCAAGGGGTCTGGCACCGGAAGGTTGGTATATCCCATCTGATTTTGAGTATACCACCTTAGGCAACTGTCTTGGGGCAGTTCCCATAGCCGGTGGTCTTCTCAAGGAAGCCGGCACAATTCATTGGAGTAGCCCCAATACCGGAGCGACTAACCAAAGTGCTTTCACAGGTCTTCCGGGTGGCTTCCGTGAAGACGAAGGTGGCTTCTTCGAAATTAACACTTTCGGTTTCTGGTGGAGTTTGACAGGGTATAGTCCTTCACTAGCCTGGAGCATCTTTCTCTCTACTTCCGATAGTTACTTTTACCAGGACGCCTTCGGTAAGAAATTTGGTTTTTCTGTTCGGTGCCTCAGGGATTAGACTATTGGTCTATTTGCCGAGTTACCTAACTAGGAATGGTTCGTTATATTTTTTGGGGAAATAGGTCTTCATCAGAATCTACCTATATATGGTCATTATGGAATACCATCAATACTACATCAAGTGTAAAGAATCTTTCAATATACTAAACATAGATTCAAGAAAGTCTTTTCAATGACATGATGTTAATGGACTCGCGTTCGCTTAAGTTGAGATATATCAAAATCCATAGTATACAAATCCAACGAAACGCTAACATCTGCTTCACGCCATGGCGGATATAACAACCTCGATATTTTGTTTACTGAAACAGATTTCGCAATCTTCAAGTTGAAAACCTGGAACGCCACGGCATGGAGCCCGGTCGTCGTCGTTCACCTTAGTCCAATCTCGAAGTACAAATAAACGGCAAGTGTTGAATTATATAGGACAGCTTGGAACAACACAAGGTAATATGAAGAGTTTAACGGCTATACTATTCATGCAGTTTTTCCTTGGTGACTTGAATGCCCAGGAGTCCAGCTTCTTGAAGATGCTTTTTGATAGTAGCGATGTGATCGTGCAGGGAGTTATTGCTGGCATCAGTTGTATTGGCTATTCTTATGGTGTTCAAGAATGCAGTTACAAGTTGAGCGTTGATTCTATTTATAAAGGACTACCAAAAATTTCTCCAGTTGAATTTGTAGTTGGGTTTGACCCTGGAAATCGATCAGGCCAATATCTGGAAATACTCCGTTTCTCGAGAGATTGTTTTATGGACGAAAGCTGTCAGGGCAGGAACCAACGTGTAATTGTGTTCTTACGTGATACGCCGTCAGAAGATGATTACAGATTAACTGACCGTTGGCTGGGACTACAATCCTATAGCATGCGATTAGCTGCAGAAATTCGAAGGTTACAAATGTTCATCGCCCATTAAAGTAAATGCCTTCAAAATTGTACAGTTGTTATTCTGTTGACGGGAAGCCAGGTAGTTCTATACTACTCAAAAAATGCATTGATAATTATTTCGACATACTACATGAGACTCCTCCTTGGACTACTTATCCCAACGCTAACAATGCTCGCACCTTTGGCAATCCTTATATGGATTGGACGAAGGAAGAATTGACTCAACCGGACTGACTTCGGTGTCGCGATCTTATGGTGTTTTTTGGTCGGGTTAATTGTTCCGGTGGCGGCGACATATCTATCCATTCAAGGATTTATGTACAACCATGGCCCGGATGACCCGTATTGCGCAACAGGCGTAGTTTCTTTTTTATTCTTTGGTTACCTGATCAACCTGTTGGGTGTGCCGATAGCGGGTATTGTTTTATTGCCTCCGAAGCAGGGTAAGGGCGTTTAGTAGCAAAGGGGTTCAGCCCTTTGCAGTGTATACATCTGTTGCTGGAGAGGACACCAGGGCAACGGCATTTGGGAACTCATTTTTTAGATGGTTGCAAAAGTTACCAAAATCTGGTAACTTTGGTAAAATTTAAACTCATGGGCAAAAACACATCTGTATCTCTGGGGGATCATTTCGAATCTTTCGTTGAGCAAAGCATTGAGCAGGGGAGGTACAGCAACGCCAGCGAAGTCATACGTGCAGGATTGCGTCTATTGGAAGAAGAGGAGAGCAGGTTCAATGCACTGAAAAATGCAATACAGGAAGGCTTAGATAGCGGTTTCATTCCATTTGATGCAAAAGTGCATTTGAATTCGTTGAAATCCCGGAAGAAGAATGCCTAAGTATGTGCTTTCCCGAAAAGCCATTATCGACATGACAGGAATATGGCAGTATACCTGTACTACCTGGTCGGAAATACAGGCGGACAAGTATTACGAATTATTGACCGGAGCTTTCTTGACCATATCCAAGAATCCCCCTTTAGGTAAAAGTTATGAAGAAATAAGCATTGGCCTGTTCGGCATCCGCGTAGGACAGCATATCATTTTTTACCGAAAGTCAAAAGAGAATCAAATACAGATCATTCGTGTCCTACATGTCCGCATGGATTTGATTAGAAATATCAAAGGCTGACGTGTAAGTTTTAAAAGCATAGTTCGACTCCGCGGTTGTTGAGCTGTAGCACAGGGAGGAGTAGAGCAGGTCGAAACACACCACAAGGATGCCGCAGATGCATTTAAGAAAAATGATTAACGCAAATTTGATCCTGCTATTCAAAGTCTAACCTTCTAAGCTACTAGCCTCCTAATCATCACCCATGTTGCTGGTGAGGATACCAGGGCAACGGCATGCTCCCCCTAACCTCCTAAACATTATCTTTAATTATTATTATTGAAGAAGAATCATGAGAAAACCAATGGCCTCTATAAATATGACCATTGACTTAATAGATGAATACTAGCTTGGCGTGCAGCCAACTATTTGAGGAAGTGGAATGCCATTATTTAGGAACATCCAGGATCGGATTAATCTTAGAACAGAGGGAGCCATCAGATGCCTGGACTATGCATTCCAAACACTAAAACTCGATAAGGTATATTCCATGGCGCCGAAGATAAATACACCTTCAGAACGAGTGATGCAGAAGGCAGGCATGCACAAAGTGGGAGAGTTTGAACATCCTTTGCTATTGGAACACCCGGAACTGAAGGAATGTGTTCTATATTTGAAGTCGATCACAGTGGATATAAATAACTAAACCTCGTCAAGATGAAAAAATTATTACTGATTTTCCTGAGCGCATTTTCATTCCTGAATATGACCATAGGACAAGTGGAGAATGCAAAGGATGAAGCTCTCAAGGCACACATCCTTAAACTGGACATAGCCGCCTGGGATGCCTGGAAAAATGGTGATATCGAAACCTTTCGCGCCGCTACCAGAGAATCCTTTCTGTCTGTGGGCTCTGAAGGCATCAGCACCAAGAAGGACATGATTGAGTCTGTCTTGATTGATTGTAAACTCAAGAGTTATCAACTCCATAATGTTGGGTTTTTGAAGCTCAATAAAAAAGCAGTCCTGCTGACGTACACAGCTACGCAGGCAGGAGATTGCGATGGTGTTCCTCTTTCGCCCAAAGTACTCGCTACCGTCACGTATGTCAAGGAAGGTGGAAAGTGGATGGAGGCGATTTATATGGAGACGGCAGTGGAGTAATGGCTATCTGTTGTTGTGGGCGAGAATAGTTCGACTAGGCTCGCCACGACACGCCATCCAACGGAAGTTCGGTTTGTTTTCGATTTCTTTCGTCAGGGGCGTATTGCATCCGCCCCTTGACGAAAGAAATCCTATCGAGGAGGCGGTTGCAAAACGCCCCCGACGATAGGATTATACTAAGGAATTCATTAGGGAATTTCGGTTAGGCATCGCGGTGGTTGGCGGAGATGCTTCGACTGCCTTTCTCTCAACCTTGTTCACCCGCTCAGCAACCGGCTGCCATCCAACGGCATTTCGGTTTTGTACTTCGATTTGGAATTCTCATGGTTGCAGGAGCAAACACTTCGACTCCGCTCACTGCATCGCTCCTGCAACGGCATTCACCCTTGCAAAAGCAGGCAGCGCCTGCGATCTCACCTTCGCATTATGCTTCTGGCATCTGCGAGTCTGGCATAGTTCGACTACGCTCACTACAAGTCTGGCGTCTAAAGCGAGAGTCTGGCATCTGCGAGTCTGGTATCTGGAATCTAAAGAAAGATACCATCGTACTCATGGCTTATTGCCTCAACTCATTTGTAGTAAGCCCGGATAACCTCTACCACTTCATCTGCACGCTTAAATCCATAATACAGCGGAAGGCTCAGACATGTATTAGCGATCAATTCTGTAATCGGAAAAGACCCAGGTGTATATTTCAAAAAACGGTAAGCCTCCTGTAGATGCGGTGGAATGGGGTAGTGGATCAAAGTCGAAATCTGATGTTTGTTCAGATGCTCAGCAAGCGCATCCCTGGCTGCACACCTGATCACAAAGAGATGGTAGGTATGATTTGGATCATCCATCGGCAGTATCAGCTCCGGTATATCTTTTAATCCTTCCAGGTATTGTTTTGCTATTTGTTTTCTTTCAGCGAGCCATACGTCAAGCTTGCGTAGTTTGATCCTCAGCATAGCAGCCTGTAATTCATCCAGCCTCGAATTGATTCCGATCTCATGACTGACATAGCGTCTGGCTGATCCATAGTTTCGCAATGACTTGACTTTGGCGATGAGGTCTGTATCATTACTGGTGACCATACCGGCATCTCCGAGCGCGCCGAGGTTTTTGGTCGGGTAAAAACTGGTGGCATTGATATACCCCCATGAACCAGCCTTTTTTCCATTTACAGATGCACCGACCGCCTGTGCATTATCTTCTATGACATACAAATCGTGTGCGTCAGCAACATTTATAATATTCCGCATCTGACATGGAAGACCATACAGA
This sequence comes from Saprospiraceae bacterium, assembly GCA_031402955.1. Taxonomy (GTDB): domain Bacteria; phylum Bacteroidota; class Bacteroidia; order Chitinophagales; family Saprospiraceae; genus Opimibacter. The sequence goes on along the minus strand of JANNSS010000102.1, from coordinate 3,879 downwards.
TGAACTGGCATGATCGCTTTGGTGCGCTTCTTGATCGCAGGTAGTATGTTATCAATATGAATATTCATCGTTGTCACATCAGGTTCTACAGGCACCGGCACGGCTCCGACAACATGAATCGCATTCCAGGTAGCGATATAGGTATTGGCGGGCACGATGACTTCATCGCCGGCACCAATGCCCAATGCTTTTAAAGAAAGTACCAGTGCATCAAGCCCGCTGTTAACCCCCGCTGCATGCGCAATCGATTGATAAGCGCAGAATTCTTTTTCAAATCCCGTCACCTGATCACCCAGGATCAACATGTCCCCGGATAGGAACTCCGCAAAGGCACCCTTTAACTCATCGCTGATGGCATCGTGCATGAGCCGGTGATCAAAGAAAGGGATCGGCTTCATGATGGATGCTTGTCTCGGATGATATAAGGAGGCCGTTGCTTTACTTCTTCATAAATCCGCCAGAGGTATTCAGAAACCACACCGATGCTCAGCATGAGGATGCCATTGAACATCGTCATCAGCACCACAAGCGTGGTCCAGCCCTGGATCGGAAAACCAAACAACGTGTTGTCTGAAAAAAGCTTCGCAGCGATGATCAGCAGGATCGCCACGAGTGAAAAGCAGAAGATGATGAGCCCGAGCCAGGTGATCATGCGCAATGGGAAAATCGAAGACGCGAAGAAAGTATTTAACGCCAGATTGATTTTTTTACGCAGCGTCCATCGTGACTTGCCTGCCCGTTGCGGTCGCTGGTAAGGCACAAAGACGGTGCTGTAGCCAAGCTTCAGTAATTCGATCACAGGGGTTGTGTTTCGCTTGCTGATCCGTGTATTGAGGATATCTATGATCTCCCGGTCTACCAGGTAGCCGTCTGAACCGCCCGGAGGAAAGGTGATCTCCGAAAACCTGTTCATAAACGAATAGTAACCATTGGAGAAAAAATCATTCATCCGCCCGTCATCTCTGCCTTCTCTATAGCCGAGGATGATTTTATGACCTTTCTCCCAAAGCCTGTACATGTCGATGATATGCGCTATCGGTCGCTGGCCGTCATCAGGCATCGGACATGCGCACTGTCCAGTGCACATTTCGAGTCCGGCAAACTGTGCCATCGGGCTCGTATAATTGCGTGATAATCGGTACGCGGAAATATTTTCCATCCGCTGTGCAAGTTCGAGGGCTTTGGCATATGACTGATCAGTCGATCCATCATCAATGATGACGATTTCGTGCGCTATCCCTGCTGCTGAAAGAGATGTATCAATTTCAGTGACCGCTTTTTCCAGCCGTTTTTCACTCTGGTATGCGAGGAGGAGGATGCTGAGTTTACCGTGGTGCATACTGTTGTTGTAAGGTCGTAAACTGATGCCAGTCCCTGATATAGTCTGCCTCATTGTACAGCGTGTTACAGATCACTAATTGTACTGCATCCACACTGTACTTCATCTCGTGCCAGCAAAGCTTTGGCAGATAGAGGCCTTCGGATGCATTGGTTAACATGAACGTATGATCGTGTCCGTCGATCGTGATCGTCCGCACTTCGATGACCCCTTTGATAGCGATCAGCACCATCTCTGTCTCATGATGTGCATGTCGTCCCCGTGTCACACCCATCGGCGTATCCATCGTGTAAAACGTACGCATGATTTCAAAAGGTAGCTTCTCCTGCGACACAATGTGGAGATGACCCTCAGCGGTATTGCCTTTAACCGGAAATGATATCAGGTGGACTTCGTTCATTTGCGCTTGAAGAGGATGACCTGGTTGGCTATAGAGGCATCAATCTGATGCCCGTCTTTAGCATACAGATAAGATTTCGTATTCATATTGTAGGCCGCCACCGGTGAGTAATGATTGATGACATAGCTAAAGGAAGAGCCATAGAGTTTGTCATTGGCTTGTTCCGTCAGTCCCCAGCTATAGTTGAAAAAATTAAACAACACATAATCCGGCTGTTTCTGCTCGAGATCATTCATCGTCTCACTGATAAACGTCTTTGATTTTTCGTCGTGCTTTGAAATCATTGACATGAAGACATGTTTCGAAGGGGCGATCTTATCAGCATAAAGATATGCTTGTGGCTCGGAGCCGAAGACCATAAAGGTGTCGTCTGCTTTCATCAGGCTTCCCGCATACGTGGATAGTTTCCGGATGGGCCCGAACGGATTATTCTTGTATAATTTATCAACCTCTGCGGACGAAGGTTTGCCGAAATAATAATCACTGTGTACGATCAGTTCTCCCGTCATCAGGACCATTACTAATCCTGCAGCAATTATGCCCAGGCGTGGTTTTAGTTTTTCAACCTGATGCAGCGCTGCGGCAACCATCAAAGCCATGGGTGCGAAGATCAGCATCCAGTACTGTCCATAAAACCTGAAACCAGGAACGACGGTCAGCAGGGCGATGATAAAATAGGTGATGAACCAGTTGAAGGGTTTTTTCTTTATCCAAATCAGATTGGCGACCAGTGCAAGTGCAGAAGCGATAAACAGAGAGAGCTGGAAGAGGCTTATATTTTTACTGAAATACCGAAGATAGATTTTGCCTTCTTCAGGCGAGACACTGGAAGCATACTTTGCAGGATAGGTCGTCAGCCAATACATCGCTTCACTTAAAGCACCATTGATGACAAACAGGATGGCCAGCAAAGTCACAGGGATGAGCACGCCAGCCGCAAAACGCAGGCACTGCATAAACCAGGGTTTATATCTGCGCTCCAGAACAAAGTACAGTAAAAAAACAGGCGAAAGGAGTATCGCGGTTTGTTTTGTCAGGATAGCTGAGGCAAAAGCTGCCCCCGCCAGCAAGAGAAAAAGAAACCCTTTGCGATCGTAGCTTTTGTGAACAAGGTAAATTGACAACAATACAAGTGTATTGACCAGATGCTCGGCGATCATCGCAAATCCAAACGCAAATGGATTGAGGCTCAGGATAGAAAACAGAGCTGCTCCGAGTAATGCAAAGTGCTTTGAGATATACTTGTTTAGGATCAGAAATATCAACAAACTGCTGCAAAGTGTAAGTAGCAGCGCAAAGAGACGCAAGCCAAGATCTGTGAAACCAAATAAACTACCCCCCAGGCCATAGAGGTAATAGAGCATCGGGGGTTTCATCTCATAAAAGTCAAGATAAGGGGTCAGTCCTTTAGCGGCGAGTTTGCCGAGATAGCCATACGCGCCTTCATCCCGGCTCATTGGATTGCCGGCCAGGATGATCCTGCTGACCGATGTGATGAAGATGAATGCCAATGCGAGGATGGACAAGAGGCCCTGTAGTGACTTTTGGGGAGCAGGTGATGATACTGAAGCCTGATCAGGTTTGGTTTTTCCTTTGTTTTTTGGTTTCACGCTCATTCACCTCTTTTTTTTCCAGGTTTCATCTGTAAATATATTAAAAATCCTAATGTGTTGAGTGAATACGCTATTTTTACAGACGCTAACAGATAAGCAGCTATGCACGACCTCATTATCAATTTTACACCTACCGGCATGATACCCACCAAGGCTATGAACCCGGCAGTGCCGATCAGTGCCTTGGAGATCATCGAAGAAGTGCATCAGGCCTATGAAGAAGGAATCACCCTCGTGCACCTGCATGCCAGGGACGAAAATGGTGAGCCCACTTATAAAAGGGAGGTCTATGAAAGTATCGTCACCGGGATCCGCGATCATTGCCGCGACCTCGTGATATGCCTGTCGCTCAGTGGCCGCAATTTTAATGAATTTGAAAAACGCAGCGCACCGATTGAACTCATGCCGGATATGGGATCGCTTACGTTGAGTTCGTTAAATTTTTCAACCCAGGCCAGTGTCAATGCACCCGATATGATCATGCGTCTCGCTGAGAAAATGAATGAATACGGCGTCCATCCCGAACT
>JANNSS010000101.1:0-6846 GCA_031402955.1 Saprospiraceae bacterium | reverse complement strand
ATTACTGGTTACTGAAAACTGATTACTGAATACTGCTTACCATTTTTCACTTTTCACTCTTCACTCTTCACTCTTCACTTACCCTCATGTCCCAGAAACTAAATCTTCCCGCTACACTGACCGGACTGACCGAAGCAGAAGTGCTGGAATCACTTAAGCAGCATGGGCCAAACCTGCAACAGCAGAAAGTAAAGAATACCTGGTGGAGAATGCTCCTGGAGATCATCCGCGAACCCATGTTAGTGCTTCTGATCATTATATCCGTCATCTACTTTATCCTCGAACAATATGGAGAAGCCTGGTTTATGATGGCTGCTATCATGATTGTATCAGGTATCTCCTTTTATCAGGACAATCGCAGCCGAAAGGCACTTGAAGCGCTCGAAGCATTGAATACCCCTTTGAGTAAAGTGATCCGTCAGGGCGTACCACTATTCGTACTCACTTCCGAAATTGTTCCGGGAGATCTTGTCATTGCAGAAGAGGGCTCCACGATCAATGCAGATGGTATGATCGTACACAGCAATGATTTTGCTGTCAACGAATCTACGCTCACCGGAGAAGCGCAGGCTATATACAAATCAGCGACCAGTGATGATCCAAATGTTTTCAGCGGAACACTTGCCTCCTCAGGACTCGCAGTATACAAAGTTGAAAAAACCGGAACATCTACCCGGGTAGGACAGATCGGCAAATCGATTGCTGACATCAAAGAAGAGCCTACGCCCCTGCAGAAACAAATAGAAGCTTTTGTGAAAGGTATGGCGCTCATCGGCATCGTTGTCTTCCTGATCGTATGGGTATTTCAGTATATGCAAAGTAAAGATCTACTGGCGAGTCTGTTGAAAGGCCTGACACTCGCCATGTCCATATTGCCTGAAGAAATTCCGGTTGCTTTTACCACGTTCATGGCCCTTGGCTCCAGAAGACTAATGAAAGAAGGGATCATCGTCAAGAAAACAAGGACCGTAGAAACCCTTGGAAGCGCAACTGTGATTTGTGCTGATAAGACGGGTACCATTACTGAAAACAAGATGAGTCTGCAGAGTGTGTATGCCTTCAGCAACCATCGACTGTATACAAATGAAAAAGAATATGATACGGATGCGTTGGTGGTCATCGAAACCGCCATGTGGGCCAGCGAGCCAGTGCCTTTCGACCCCATGGAAAAAACGCTACACCATATCTATGAAGAGCATACCTCCGAAGATCAACGGGCAAACTTTTCAATGGTGCATGAATATCCATTGACAGGTGTCCCCCCCATGATGACACACATCTTTGAAAACAAATCAGGGGTCAGGATTATTGCTGCCAAAGGCGCCCCCGAAGCCATCCTAAAACTATGTCATCTTCCTGATGCTCAACTGCAGGAAGTACAGGCTATTATTAATCAGATGGCCCTTCAGGGTTATAGGATACTTGGGGTGGCCACTGCAACTCATGCAGGTAATGACTTTCGATCCGAACAGCAATTATTTCCATTCGCACTTACAGGTCTCGTCGTTTTTTATGATCCACCAAAACCGGGGATTGAAAACGTCTTCAGGAAATTTTATGAAGCAGGCATAGAGGTCAAAATCATAACAGGTGACAATCCACTGACCACAAAAGCGATTGCTGGTCATGCAGGTATAAAAAATGCGGATCAGCCTATCGATGGTGAAGCACTAATGAAGATGAATGAGACAGAATTTAGTGAAGCCTTGCGCCAGTATTCCCTCTTTACCCGGATGTTCCCTGAAGCTAAGCTCGCAGCTATCAATGGATTTAAAAAAGATAACCAGGTCGTGGCGATGGTGGGTGATGGTGTCAATGATGGTCCGGCGCTGAAGGCTGCACATATCGGCATTGCCATGGGGCAGCGCGGAACAGAAATGGCCAAAAGCGCAGCTGCCTTGATTCTCATGAATGATGATCTCTCGAAAATGGTGGATGCCATTGCGACCGGTCGTCGGATCTACAGTAATTTGAAAAAAGCGATTCAATACATCATCTCGATTCATATACCGATCATCCTCACTGTTTCACTCCCGCTGTTTTTAGGCTGGATCTACCCTGATATTTTTACGCCGGTGCATGTCATCTTCCTTGAACTGGTCATGGGCCCCACATGCTCTATTGTGTTTGAAAACGAACCGATGGAAAAAAATACCATGCAACAGAAGCCACGGCCGATGACAGAGACTTTTCTCAACGGGCGTGAGCTGGGCATGAGTATCCTTCAGGGTCTGATGATCACCTTGGGCGTTTTGTTCATGTATCAATTAACTTTGAAGCATGGTGGCAATGAAGCACAGGTCCGCACCATGGTATTCAGCACACTGATCTTTGCTAACATTTCCCTTACGCTGGTCAACCGATCATTTTACTATTCCTTTGTGACCACCTTGCGCTACAAGAATAATTTATTACTCGGGATCATCATAGTTACCCTGGCTATTCTTGCGACAATGTTATATGTAGATCCAATCGCTGCCTTTTTTCAACTGGTCCATCCTGCACTCAGCGACATCGGAATTTGCGCCGGGATTGCGTTTATAAGTGTGTTTTGGTTTGAAGCAGTGAAGGTGTGGCGGAGGAGCCGAAATGTTCGTATACCGGATAGGAATGAGTAAGCCTGAAAAAACAAAGTAATTCACACGGAGCTAACATAGCTGACTGGCCAATCACTAAACTTTGGTGATCGCTAATGTTTTACCTTACTCTCGGGTGTGAATAATCATCAGCGGTACAGATGGGTTCTGCAATGCCTTTTTGGTCACACTGGAGTGGGTTATATTTTCCATAAATGTGCGGTGATGTGAGATCAGGATCACCATGGAGGCTCTTGCCTCTATCGCATATTTAAAGAGAAGCTCATGAATTTTCTCTTCGCCCGGTTTAATGGATCTTATATTAAATCCGGTCAACTGCGGCCGGTTGATTGCCAGTTTTTCATACAACCTCGACTTCAGGAGATCAAACTGATGTTGATCATCCGTCACATGCACAAAATCGTAGAACACACTATACTTAGACCCGAATGACAAAATATATTCCAGGGTTCCCTCTGTCAATAATTCCTCTGTGAACCCTACGACCACCTTCCCCGGAAATTTTATATCAGTCTGAGGAGGCACTACGATAACCGGTTTATTACTATGCCGGCTGACACCTGAGGATACAGTACCAAACAACCGGCGGATTGCATTATCTGTCGCTTTCGTAGCCATGACCATCAGTTCAAAATGACCTCGTTCCAGCAATTCAATTAAACTGCTCATGGTTTCACCCACTTCCAGATGAGCTGTCACTTGTACATGGATCCCTTTGGCTGCATACTCTGCGTTCAGGGTATCCACCAATTCCAAAAGTCCTTTATTGACATCCTGGAGGAACTGAACATCCAGCGCACCGGCCGATATAGGATCATACAGTGTCTGGTGGATATGGGCGAGTGTCATTCTATAGCCGAGTTGCTCTGCCATCATACCTGCATAGGCGACGGCAAGCTCGCTTTCTTCCGAAAAATCAATCGGCACCAGTATAACTTTGACTTGCTCTGCAAGGATATAATCCATCACGTGAGTGATCGTTTCTTCTATGTCTCCATCATGGGGATGCTGGATCACTTTGTTTCCGATTCTAAAGGCAGGTACCGAGGCAAGTTCCGCTTTGATAAACTGATCAACATGATTTATTTCGGTGATCGTATATGGCATATGACGGTCTGCCAGCACTTGCTCAAGTTTCCTTTTCAGCGCGTTGCCGGTAAACCCCCGTATACTAAACAATTCAATATTCATACTGATGATCAGCTTTATGTCATTGTAATGACCTTAGCTTGCCTTTATTCTGGCATTGTCTTCCTCCACCAGGATCCTGATGATATCAAAAGTGGTCAGCATGCCCACTAACTCACCATTGTCAACGATCGGTATGGCATGGAAAAGATTCTCTGCGAAAATCTGCAATGCCACATTCAACCTTTCAGAAGATTCAAGCGTAGCTATGCCTGTTGTCATGATGTCCTCAACCGTATAATGCTCCAGCTTGCTGTTTTCTACCATTTGATCATAAGGAGATAACTCTATTCCTCTTAGAAAATGCATAAAATCAGTTTTGCTGATGATGCCCACCAATGTCGTATATCTGACCACCGGAAGGTGATGGATACGTTGTGTATCGAAGATTTCCTTAACGACAGACATCTTATCACCAGGCACAACGGTGACTAGTTTGCGGGTCATAAACTTTGAAACAGGTGCGGTAAATTCCATATAATTTGTTGATTTTAGGTTTTAAAGGAACCCCAATTTAACGCATTGGGACACCTATGATGATGAATATTAATTTATTATAAAACTAGATTTAATGTAATATGATATCTGTACTGGAACTTGGCCGTAGGCTTGGTCGCTCATTTACGCTTAGTATAGTGCACAGCCAAAGTAGTCTAACACCTTCATAAAGGTATCTGCTGCCGACTGCAGGTAAAATGACCCGGGTCAGTAATGAAATTGATACTGGTCAGCATTTGTCACCACACGATACTTGTGATATCTTACACCCATGTCTTTGGCATTTCAGTTCCCCACTATCAACCCTAATGATGTCCTTCAATCTATCGTGGAGACAGCTATTGATGGTATCCTGCTTATCGACACCTCCGGCAATATGCTCATGGTCAATTCTGCCGTCACAAAGCTCTTCGGGTATTCTCCCCAGGAATTATTGGGCCGAAATGTTTCTATGCTGATGCCTTCTCCACACCGAAAGAATCATGACGGATACATCCACAATTACCTCGACACAGGGATTAAAAAAATCATCGGTATCGGTAGGGAAATAGAGGGCCTTCGAAAAGATGGCACCCAGTTTCCCGCCAGACTTGCCGTAAGCGAAATCGTCATAGGTCAAAACTATTATTTCACAGGTATCCTCCAGGACCTTACGCCAATGAAAGCCGTTCAGATGGAGATCATCAAGCTCAATCATGAACTGGAGGAAATGGTCAATGAAAGAACAATGGAACTACAGGAGGCAGTAAATCTCCTGCTGGAAACGAATGTGCAATTAAATCAGTCCATCGAGAAACATAAATCCTATGAACTGGCATTGCTGGCCACGAGAGATGAACTGCATAAATCCCTCGAAAAAGAAAAAGAACTCAACCAGCTCAAATCCAGATTTGTCTCGATGGCCTCTCATGAGTTTAAGACCCCGCTCAGTAGTATCCTTTCTTCTGCAGCCTTAATTTCGAAATATGTAACTACTGACCAGGCAACTGATCGAAGCAGACATGTAGAGCGGATAAAATCCAGTGTAACACACTTGAATAATATCCTGATGGATTTTTTATCTATTACACGCCTCGAAGAAGGCCAGTTCGTACCGGTCATTTCAAGGTTTTCACTCCTTTCTTTGCTCGACGAGCTGAAAGCAGAGGCTGAAAGTCTATTAAAGAAAGATCAGCAACTGGTCTGTGAGCATCAATTTGATGACCTGGAGATGAAATCCGATAAAAATATCCTTCGAAACATCCTTTACAACCTGGTGTCCAATGCTGTAAAGTATTCTAACGAGGGCAAAACGATTATCTGCCGGATTCTTATTGATAATGAATTTTTCAGGATTGAGATCACAGATCAGGGCATGGGTATACCGCTGGAAGATCAAAAACACATCGGTTCGAGATTTTTCAGAGCCTCCAATGTGGTCAACGTACCCGGAACAGGGCTCGGCTTGAATATCGTCTTATCTTACCTTCACACCTTGAAAGGCACATTAACCTTTGAAAGCGAACAAGGAAAAGGGACCACTTTTAGCATCACTTTACCGATCAATTATGAAAAATAAAATCCTGATTATTGAAGATAATCACGATGTCAGGGAAAACCTGAGTGAATTGTTAACCCTGTCCGGATACGAAACCCGTACGGCCATGAATGGCAAACTCGGCGTGGAAGCTGCCATGATCTTTATACCAGAACTAATCCTCTGCGACATCATGATGCCTGAAATGGATGGATATGCAGTCTTGCGTATTCTTTCCAAAAACGAATTGCTGGCAGACATCCCTTTTATTTTCCTGACGGCAAAAACGGAACTGGCCGATGTCCGGAGGGGTATGACCCTTGGAGCCGATGACTATATCACCAAGCCCTTTGATGACGTTGAACTTCTCGATACGATTGAAATACGTATCAGGAAGCATAAAAATCATGCTACGACTGCCAGTGCTTCTCCTTCCATCATTAATCTGTCTACAGGGGATCAAATCATTCGTGCACTTCCGGATCCACTCCTGGACGGAGAGCCCCGCATGATCCGTAAAAAAGATCTGCTCTTTGCAGAAGGTCAGACTTGCCGTTATGTATTTGTGATTAAGTCCGGCAGGGCCATTGCTACAAAGATTGACAATTACGCCAAAGAAGTGGTCACCAGGCTTTATCAATATCCGGCTATCATCGGTGTGGCATCCGCATTTGCAGGAACCAAATGCCAGGAGACCGTCAAAGCGTTTGAAGATCTCGAAGTAATACCTATAAAAAAGGATGACTTTATTGCTCACGTTCTGCACGACCCATCTGCTGCATTTTACTTTCTTCAACAAATGGCTTCTTACCAGGTGCAAGCTGATGAGAAGTTGTTATTGCAGGCCTTCGGCTCCGTCCGTATGAAACTTGCTGCTACGCTTGTGGACCTGTATGCCTTTTATGCGGATAACGATTCAGCTGTTATACCAGTAGCCCGGGAGGACCTGGCCAGTATGGCCGGCACGGCTAAAGAGACAATCATTCGTTGTCTTTCTGAATTTAAAGAAGAGGGACTTGTTTCCATTCAGGGCTCTGATATCATCAT
>JANNSS010000100.1:0-57577 GCA_031402955.1 Saprospiraceae bacterium | reverse complement strand
GTCCTCAATACGTTTGACGGCAACTACTGGGACAAATATGAGGGCTATGATCTGGACAAGGACAATATCGGGGATGTCCCTTACAGACCATTAAGTCTTTTTTCAGTGATCGTCGAACAGAATCCACCTGCGATGCTTCTTTACAGGAGCTTTATTGTAACCTTGCTGGACAGGTCTGAGAAAATCATCCCGACCCTCACGCCGGACAATTTTATAGATCAGGTACCATTAATGCACGTCATACCACTATGATTGAAATTCAGCATCTTTCAAAAAGGTTTGGGAAGTTTCAGGTACTCAGAGATGTGAGTCTTTCATGTGTACCGAGGCAATGCATAGCCTTGATTGGCCCAAATGGTTGCGGAAAAACGACCTTAATCAAAAGCATTCTTGGAATGGTCCTTCCTACTTCGGGTTCGATATTATTCAAGGGGAAGGATATCGTAAAGGATTATCACTACAGGCACCAGATCGGTTATATGCCGCAGAAAGGCCGGTATCCGGACAATATGACTATCGGGCAAGTGATAGAAATGATCAAGGATATCCGTGGATCAAAAGAAGCACTTGATGAACAATTGATTGATGAATTCGGACTCCATGATATCCTGGAAAAGCGAATGAGGACACTATCGGGAGGAACCACCCAAAAGGTGAGCGCATCGCTCGCTTTCCTTTTCAATCCTGATGTGCTGATCCTGGACGAACCTACGGCAGGGCTTGATCCATTGGCAGCCGAAATCTTAAAGGAAAAGATCATAGCGGAACACCAAAAAGGGAAGCTGGTCTTCATTACCTCTCATCTATTAAGTGAACTGGATGACCTGGTCACGCACGTGGTGATGATGCAGGAAGGAGAGATCCGGTTTCATATGCCAACCGATGCCTTGAAAGCAAGCACCAATACTTCCAGTCTGGCTAAAGCAATCACACACGTATTAAAGCAGGACCATGTTCAATAAGATCCAGCGTTTTATCGTAGCTGACATATTAAAAAACAGGATTGTCCTGGCCTACACGTTATTGCTGGCGGTGCTGGCATGGAGTGTATTCAGCCTGGAAGATGATAGTCATAAAGGGGTGCTTACGCTATTGAATATTGTACTCCTGACAACACCGTTGGTGAGCATCATCTTCACGACGATCTACCTCTACAATAGCTCAGAGTTTATTGAATTGTTGCTGAGCCAGCCTATCCGGAGGACCAGGATTTGGACAGGTCTTTTTTTCGGTTTATTCTTTTCGCTTGCATTAGCGTTCATTGTCGGCGCAGGTGTTCCGATTTTACTTTTTGTGACCGGTGCAAAGGCCATTATCCTTTTGGTGATGGGTATTTTGATTACGGCCGTTTTTGTTGCGCTCGGGTTTTTATGCGCGATCATCTCGAGGGATAAAGCAAGGGGCATCGGCATAGCCATCCTTTTATGGCTCTTCTTTAGCTTGTTATTTGATGGGTTGGTTTTGTTCCTGCTCTTTCAGCTTTCTGATTATCCGATCGAAAAGGCCATGGTAGGAGTGTCTGCTTTAAATCCGATTGACCTGGCCAGGATTTTTATTATTCTGCAGTTGGATGTATCCGCGATGTTAGGATATACCGGGGCCATATTCAAGGATTTTTTCGGCACCGGCCTGGGTGCCGCCATTGGCTTTGGGCTTCTATGCCTTTGGGTCATGGTGCCTTATCTGGTTTCACTGCGGATGTTTGTGCGAAAAGATCTTTGAACCCTAAACTTTTTCCATCAGGATACATTCATGTTTTTTATTCCGGCCTCTTGTTGATGACGAATTTATTTTTTTACACCTTGCAAAAGATTTACGGCTACTGATATGACGACAAGCGCTGTTAAAAGAGACATCACCAAACCCAAGGACATCCATCGGATCGTGGATGGTTTTTTTAAAAAGGTACGTAAGGATAACTTACTTGCCCCGTATTTTGCTGACAAGACCCAGGAAGAGTGGGATGCGTTTTTGCCGGTGATGTATAGTTTCTGGGAAAATGTATTGTTCTATTCAGGGGGTTATACCGGCAATCCAATGCAGCGTCACAAGGAGATGAACGATTTGAAATCGTTTACGCAAGAGCATTTCACACAATGGCTTAACCTGATGAGTGAGGTCGTTGATAAGTGGTATGCAGGAGAGAAAGCAGAAATGATGAAGGAACGTGCACGTAGTATTGCTACGATCATGCAGGTGAAGATCGGGATATAAAAAAAGCCGGGTCAGAAACCCGGCTACAAACAATCATGTTAAACTGAATTGCCATCTAAAGCCAACCGGCCTGGATGAAAGTCACCTGCAGGGTGTCACATCAAACTGGTCGCGTGCCTTAGATTTATTTTATTGAGGAGGCAGCAACACCTCGTCGATGACGTGGATAATACCATTCGAGGCAGGTACAGAAGCAACAATAGTTGCTTTACCATTGACCATGTACTTTCCGTCTTTTACACTCAGGGTTATGTTTTTACCATTGACCTGGCCGAGTATCTGACCATCCCTCATGGCTTCTGTCTTGATGCCCCCTACATACACATGGTACTCAAGAATGTTTGAAAGAGCGTCCTTCTGGTCTGGTTTTAAAAGACCTTCAACTGTCCCTGCAGGTAATTTATCAAATGCAGCATTGGTGGGTGCAAACACTGTAAATGGGCCAGCATTGCTCAGGACATCTACCAAAGAGGCAGCTTTGACAGCGGTAACCAATGTGGTATGATCCGCACTTCCAACTGCTATCTGAACAACATTTGGAGTCGAGACATCATCTTTGACACCTGATTGACCCACATGCTGTCCGGTGGTGCCGGCATCTGCCGCGGCCGGCGCCTGATTTTGAGCAGATGGATTACATCCCGCAACCAATAAGAGCAGGAATATCCCAAAAAAGAAAGTTAGTTTTTGCATATTCGAATGATTTGATGTCAAAGAACTTAGAATTAGTCCTTATTTTATATGACTCAAATCATATAAAAAGATGATTTTAATCAGATTTATCTGGCCTCAGTTGAAACGCAGCCAATAGCAGCACGCTGGTCAGCATCAGTAGGGCGATACCAAATAGGGCTTCGTTTGCGTAGGGAATTACGGTATAACTAAAAGACCAGATCCCCTGTACAGCCAGAACCGTTTCGTTGAGGATGACACCTATGACGAATACCAGGAGGGTAATCCTCGTAGGCTTATTTTGCCGTAGCAAGCCTGTACCGTACATGAATGTCAGCAGGAAAACTGAAATAATGAGGAGCAACACGAGATGCAGGTAGGCGATCACAATCGGTCGGAAGCTATAGGCCAGTTTGCTAATGGCCGGGACAGTAGAACCTAACTGAAGTAATAGTTTCAATGTAAGGGCAAGCGCAATCACCAGAAAGAGGAGCAATACAAGCCTGCTGAAAGAGGCTCGCAACTGAGTAAGATTTTCTCTGATCAGTTTGATAAAGAAATACCAGCCTGCGATCTGAAGGAAAGCGGCAATGACCACAATGCCATATAACCATCCGGGGATATTGGCCCACAATGTCGATAGGAAATAAGCGGGTATTGCTGCAATGCCAAAAAATAAAAAGGAGTAACGGACTAACCTGGTTTTCAAATTGAAATGCCGGATATGGTCCAGGAAAATACCAAAGCAGGCAAACAGAAACCATCCATTGTACTGGAAGTGAAGATAGAAATAGACAGAGCCGAGGTACGTTTCCTGATCATACTGTCGTGTGGCCATCATCCACGACAGGACCATAGTACCGAGTGTAGAGAGCACACTAAACCAAAGTGCTGCCTTGATCCAGTTTTTACCCGGATGAAGATCAGGCAAACGACCGACATCTTTCAAAGCTCTATACGCAAACAGGTATCCGCTGATAATGGAGAGCGAGGCAAAAACAATCGAGACAAGTCCGTATCCCTGGATAGCAAATGAAATCAGCATGCCATATGCCGTCGACAAATTAAACAGGATCAGCAGTCGGTAAGATTTTTCATTGATAGAAGGCAGGCTGGAACGAAAGACATTCACCAACAGAAAATACAGGGTATGCGTGATCCATCCGGTAAACGCGAAATGGGAGTGTGATTCCTGCAAAAACTTCTGGTCCAGGAAAGGTAGTGCAAACCCGATTTTGTAGCGCATGACGGCACCTAGCACAGCCACCATCGTCAGATTGATTACGGCTATCCTTACCCATGTATTTTTTTCGATCACCATTCCTTAATAATACACCTTATGATTGAGGATGTCGACTTGATTCGTTTCGCTCAATTTTCGAAGCGTTCTGATCACGGTTTCGATCCTGAGGCCGGTCAGATTTGCAAGTTCCTGTCGGGTATAAGGGATCAGTATTTTATCATCCGTGGTGGTTGATTTCTTTTTGAAATACCCGAGGAAATCAAGGATCCGCTCCTCAGGAGCCTGGTTGTTCAACATCCTGGCAGAAACGGATTTGTCATAAAGTTTTTGAGCGAAAGTGCAAAGCATCGATTTCTGTATCTCATGATTTTCTTCAAGGATCTGGAGGAAAACAGTTCTGGACAACTTTAAAATGACGGAGTCTCTTGTGGTGACTGCGTTTGATGAATAAGGCTCCTGGATCAAAAGGGCTGGTTCACCGAAGCTATCCCCATCATTAAAAATGCCTTGTGCAAATTCCTTAAAGTTTGAGTTTAGATTAAAGGTCTTCACCTGGCCCTCCAGTATCTGGTAATAGAACTTTGCCATATCATCCTGCTGAAAGATGATGGTATTCTTTTTATACCTGTTGACAGCAGCGCCATAGGTGATCAGGATATTTGCATCAATAGGCATAAGGTGGGCTGGATCCCGGTTTCTGAATCGGCATCAAGATACCATAGATATTCTTAACACAGATCAGTCTGTGCGATGAGCATGAGATGTTATAGTCCTCGACGGCAAGAAAAAACATTTTTGCCATATCAATCCATCGGCATGGTCTTTTTTAGGTCCTGGGTTCCTGTTAATCTTTTAACAAAACGGATTTTGTTAAATACCCTTCAGCCGCCCTTTGCTTTCCAACGATTTCATAAAATCCCAGATCATCCGGTGTAGTTGCTCCAAGTCCATCCACATATCGGTTGAACATACAGAATGTCGCAGCGATCAAAACAGTGTCATGTATGTCCAGATCACTCGCACCTATTTCTTTTGCTGCTGCTATGTCAGCCGGAGTGACATGCAGGCCTCCTTTTGCAACCTTATCAGCGATTTGAAGAAGCGCTTTCAACTTATCATCGATAGGTGCCGTTTTATAATCTTTCCAGATAGCTTCAACCAATTCGTGGTTACCTTCCGGTAGATGTGCAGCAATGGCTCCATGGGAAGTCATGCAAAATGTGCATTCGTTACGCGAGGAAACGAAAGAGGCAATCAGTTCACGGTCACGTTTAGATAATGATGCATCATCTGCTAGTAAAACCTGGGCGAGTTGATTTAATGCAATAGCTACGTCAGGCCTGAATTGCATTAAACCCCTGATTCCGGCAATGTCATTCTGTGTGTTTATGTACGGCATGAGTTAATAAATTTACGTTGGCTTGTAATCTGTCGCATGATAACCATCCGCTGGCATGAGATATCCCCTGGTCGTGATTCGTGTTCCAAGTTTTGCATAGAATTCCGGATCTGTCGGCGTCAAAGTTGCTAATCCATCTACATATCGGTTGTATAGGCAGAAGAGTGATGCAATCAAAACAGTATCATGTATCTCCAGGTCAGTTGCCCCTGATTTTCGTGCCACATCAATATCGAACTGAGTCACCTGGTTTCCGTTTTTCTGGACCAGAGATGCTAACTGTAACAAACTTTTCATTTTGCCACTGATATGAAGAGATTCTAATGCAGATTGCATAGGCTCAATACCACTCTCCTTTCCTTCCGGAAGCAAACAAGTGGCTGCGGTATGTGCCGAAGAACAAAAAGTACATTCATTGAGCGATGAAACATGTGCAGCAATCATTTCTCGTTCCGCTTCCGTCATGGTCGATTCACCACGCAGCAGCAGCTGAGTCAATCTGCACAATGGCGCCGCCGTCTCCGGACGAAAATCCAGCAGACTGGTGATGCCGTAGAGGTCGGGATTTAAGACTATGTGAGGCATTTATTAAGTGAAAAGTGAAAAATGAAAATATGTTTTATATCCGCTCCATTGAGTACTACAAAGATATGACCATTATTTTTATACAAGACCAAGTGACTATGGATATAGGGTCTATTGGATAATATAAAATTGAATTCCCAAAATAAATTCCTTTGGGTGCGTCTGCAAGCGACCTATTTATATGTTCATCTCGGTTAGCGGTGAAAATAGTTTTATGATGGCTTCTATAAAAAGTTACTGTACACTTTCTCGTTTATACATAATAGTAGATTTTGCCACACCAAAGTTTTCATCAAAGTTATTATTCCCCATGTAAATCAAACCAATTTTTATAATAGCCTGATGGTGAATGCAATGCTCCAGATTGTATAATAATTCTCTATGAAAGTTGGTTTCAATACGGCTTTCTTCTGAATTATAAACAGTCAATAAAAGCAATGTTTTGTCTTCTATTTCTAAGCCAGAAATAATATGTGCGATACTTTCAATGGCGAGATCTATATTTTCTTGGATGACTATATTTCGCTTTCGTTTATCATAATTGATTATGCCTTTTTCATAACCGTCCAAGAGCTGTTGAAACAACTCAATAATATGTCTGGTGTGTTCACCAATACTGCTATTACTTAATAGAGGGTATTTTTTAGTATACTCATCAAAGCTTAAACCTTCTATGCATTTAATTAATTGCATTAAACATGCTTTAGCTTCTGTTTTTATGATTGATGTTTTCATTTTGTCTTTAATTTATCTGCAAATACTTTATGAAGTTTATCCATCTTGGGTTTGATGACAGCCTTGCAATAAGGTTCTTCTTTGTTCAGTTCATAGTATTCCTGATGATACTCTTCTGCTTCATAAAGATTTTTGAATGCGCTCACTTCTGTAACTATTGGGTTTTCAAAAACGCTATTAGCATTAAGTGTTGCTATAACTTTCTCAGCAATTATTTTTTGGTCTTCATTTTGATAAATAATTGCCGAACGATATTGTGTTCCTACGTCTGCTCCTTGTCTGTTTAGCGTAGTAGGGTCGTGTAGCGCAAAAAATACTTCCAATAACGCTTCTAATGAAATGATAGATTTATCATAAGTGATTTGAACAGCTTCTGCATATCCAGTTCTACCTGTACAAACTTGTTTGTAGGTAGGGTTTTCTACATTGCCATTTGCATAACCTGATACTACACTTTTTACCCCTTTTAAATCTTCAAATAGGGCTTCAATACACCAAAAACATCCCCCGGCCAAGGTTATGGTGTCCATTGGTGATGCAGTAGCCTCATTTTTTTGTGGCTCAAAAGATAAAGAAGCAGAGTTTACACAGTATCTTTTGCCTGTTTCGGTAGGGCCATCATCAAAAATATGCCCCAAATGACCACCACATTTTGCACATGTGATTTCTGTTCTTCGCATTCCGACGCTGTTGTCTTCAGTTTGAATGATTTTACCACCTGCCATTTCTTTATCAAAACTCGGCCAGCCACAATGCGATTCAAATTTCATATCATCGGTAAATAATGGCTCTCCACAACCACCGCATTTATAAGTTCCTTTTTCTTTCGTAAATACAAATTCCCCACTAAAGGCTCTTTCTGTGCCTTTTTCTCTGAGAATATAATATTGCTCAGGAGTGAGTTTTGCTTTCCAATCTTGTTCGGATAAATTCGTTTCAGTATTATCTGATTTTACTAGCGTACTATCTGCTGCCTTCTCTTTGTTTTGTGCACAACTCGTAAAACATAGAGTTGTTAATAACCATATATTGATTATTCTATTTTTCATCTTTTTATAAATTTTTGGATTAAGGAAATAAGTTCGTTTTTGTGAATTATCAGAAATAGAGTAGAAGCTATTAGAACAATAATTGCTAAAGTAAATAAACCGCCTCCGTCATTTTTCACATTTACACCCAAAACCAATATGTGTGAAAAGAGGGCACCCAGAATAATTCCTAAACTGATTGCCATACCTATTACTTTAGTTTTTGGTAGTAAAATAAGGAGGACTGTAATTAGTTCAATAACACCAAGCCCAATTCTTCCCCAAGGTTCAACACCGAGTTCAGAAAAAATATGCACCGAGTCAGGATGTGCCGTAAATTTGAAATATAAAGTTTGCAAAAGGATTATAGATACTGTAAGTCGTAAACTCCAGGAGATTATGTTTTTTGTATTCATGGTGTTCATGTAGTGTTTTAAAATTTTCTTTGATACGATAATGCTAATACAAATGCCCGGGTAAGTCCATCGGGTCGGATTTCTCTAACCACTAAAGGTGCAGCAATATTTAGTCGTAAACTGTTGTTGGAGTTAATAGTAAGCTCTGAAATCAAACTGGCATTGATGGTTAATCCTTTTGAGTTTTCAATAGTTTGCCTTTCACCAAAAATATCTTCATACATATCGTTACCCAAGTGGTAAATAGCCATTATATTTGGTTTAAATAACCATTTCTGATTTTTGGTAAGTAGTGTATATCCACTTCGAATTAAAACATCAGGTTTTCTTCTGAATAAGTTGGTTGTTGGAAAATCGTTGGAATCAGAATACTCATCAAAATAGGAATTTCGATTTATTTGCCAATATGGAATTTGAAATGCAGCATCAAAACTCCATTTATTATATATATATTCTACACTAAACAGAGCATCAAAAGTGCCTAAGCTAGCTTGATAATCTAACGGCAATGCAATATCCTTAATTTTAAAATTGGATGCACTTAATGGGGTTTTCAATCCAAACGATGCTTTAATGGATGTATTCTTATGCAATTCTTTATTGTAGTTCAGGACAATAAAGACGTCGCCTAATCTGCCTAAAGTTCCAAAACTACCGGACGCCTGATTGTAGGTAAGTCTTGAATTTAAAGACCAATTTTTCTTAAAGGTATATGCGTAAGCTAAGAAGCCATTGTTATAGATAACATCTTCTAACCCTTTTCCAAAGATGTATCCCACTTCAATAGAGTTCTTTTTAAAATGGATAGAATCATTTTTAGGAGAATTTGTGATAGTGCATATACCTGCATCACTGCACCCTTGCGCATATATTTTAGGTATTGAAACTAAACTTAGAAATAGAATTAAATATTTCATCGTTAATTGAGTTTGGCAAAAGCAAAGAGATGATCATACTGCTGACAATGTATCAATACATATGAGTATTCATCTATGATTACGCCAGCAGGAATGGCATATTCGTTTTTATTATTTTCTAATGCCCCAAGATTTACAAACTCATTGGGAGTGTCACTTTTTGAAAGATAGACTTTAAGGTCGGGGCCTGAAGAGATGTTGAAATTTTCCAATCTTACAAAATGTTCATTGCTACGCTTTCTTAATTCAGCAATGCCACTTACTGTCATTCCTGAAGTTGGACTAAAGATTCCATTTTTTAATAGTAACGAATTCGCTATTGATGGGTTTTCATCGAGTGGAGTTGTAAATTCACCTTCTTTAGTACAAGATAAAAGAAAACAATAAAAAAGCAGGAAACTAAGTGATTTGACTTTCATATATCAACTATTTTAAGATGTTTGACCAATTTTTATCTGCCTTTCCTTTTAAATTTGTTTCATCCTCATTCCAGCTTTTTAGCGTATTGTTGAAATAGGCATTGTAAAAAAGATAGAGTTTTCCGTCTGCTATCTTATATGTTTTTGGGTCTATTTCAACTTCTTTTCCATAATCACCCATGGCAAAAGCACACCAACCCCCATATTGGGGTTCATATTTTGAAGAATTTTGGAGGAACGAATTTTTATTCTTGTCAGTAGAAAAATAATATAGGGCTCCTTGATAATCAGCAGCTATTGTTTTATCTCCTTTTACGGCCTTGTTGCTAAAATATGCCACTGGGTCATAGCCTTGAAGGGCTAATCCATTTTCTAAATTATAAAGCTTGCTATTTTGAGCAAATATTTGGGTTGAAATCCCTAGAAAAAGCACTAAAATTAAATGTCTCATTTTATTTGAATTATACATTATGAGACAAAAGTAAAAGCAGTCGAAAAAGCAAAATGTAATCTACTTTACATTCTGAACAAAGTTTTTAATTTTTTGAACATCCGGAACGATGATTTCTTTCTGAGAATAGTCTAAAATACCCTCCTTTTCAAGGTCTTTGAAGAGTGAAATGACGGTTTGTCTGGTGGTGCAAATGAGTTGTGCTATATCCTTTTGTGTCAGATAGTTAGGCAAGGTGAATGAAGGGGTAGTGACATTTTCCTTTTCAATAATCATATTTATAAGTAACAACAATCTGGTTTTGGTATCCTTGAACATAATGTTTTTATAACTATTTTGGATTTTTTTATAGTTAAAACCAATAAACTTAATATAGTTTAGAGCAAAATCAGGTTTTTTAAACATTACTTCTTCCAATTTTTCTCTGTAAAAAGTACAAATAATAGCTTCATCAGAAACTACCCTAAAAAACTCATCATTTTCGGTCGGTTTTTCTAGATTAAGATCTCCAAACATGTCGCCTTTTTGAAGTATGTCTACTAAAGTTTCTTCCCCCTCATCGTTTATTCTGAAGAGTTTGATAGTGCCTTGTTTTAAAAAATAGATTCTTTCTTTCTCACTAAAAGGCAAATCCAGGATTTCATTTTTCTTTGATTTTTTGAATCGCTTTAAAATACAGAGCGCATCTATTTCTGAAAAACTTAAATTTCTGAATAGTTTATGCTCGTGCAAATACCAATATTTTAAATCTGATGTCATACCCTTCTGATAGATGTCGTTTTGTATAGCAGCTAACTTTTATAAACGTATCCGCTGCATATATTCTGGCTTAGGTTTCTAACCATTTCACGCCTTGGTTTTCTGGTTTTCTTATTTGTAAGCGTTTGCCTCTGTCGTAAATGTAGCCAGAATCTTCAGTTTTATCCGTTTTCCTGAGCCATTCTCTGGCTGCCTGCCATAGCTCGACCGGTGCAATTAGAACGTTTCCGGGTAAAGCCCCTTGTGCACCAGCAACATAGATGTTAAAACGCAGCCAAAATACAGCATCCTTGTTTTCATACTGCCAACTGAGCTTATAAGAGAATATTTTAGATTTTATGACCCTGCCATAAATTGGAAGAAGAGGTGGGCTAAGCTTCAACACGCAACTATTTTTCATCTTGTTACCTGCGTAACACCGCACATGGAAAGAAGCACGGACTTTTGTAGTGTTAATTTTACAAACCATCCAACATCATGGCAAAGAAAGACCGCGGACAAAAGCTCGCCACAAAAACCGCCAAACCAATTGCTCCAACTTCGTCCCTTAAAAAAGAAGGGATCTCCCAACCCAATCCGGAGCAGCTACGATTGCAAGAGCATTATTCCGGAGAAAAGAACTGGTTGCGCTGGGGACCCTATCTCTCGGAGCGTCAATGGGGTACGGTGCGGGAGGATTATTCCCCAGGAGGCACTGCGTGGGACTCGTTTCCACACGACCATGCCCGCTCCCGGGTGTACCGGTGGGGCGAGGACGGCATTGCCGGCATTTCTGATGAGTGGCAACGACTGTGTTTTTCAGTCGCCCTTTGGAATGGGAAGGATCCTATCCTGAAAGAGCGCCTCTTTGGTCTTACAGGCAGCGAAGGCAATCATGGAGAAGACGTCAAAGAATTGTATTACTACCTCGACAGCACCCCGACGCACTCGTACATGAAACATTTGTACAAATACCCGCAGGGGGAATTTCCATATTCTGATTTGGTACGTGAGAACAGGGACCGCGGGCGTGACCAGGCAGAATACGAATTGCTGGAAACAGGCATTTTTGACGGAAACCGTTATTGGGATATATTCACCGAATACGCAAAGGCAGATGACGATGATCTTTTGATCAAAATCACAGCACACAATCGCGGCGAAGAACGTGCCGATCTTTGGCTGTTACCCACGCTTTGGTTTCGCAACTTATGGTCGTTTGGATTGATGAACGAAAAGCCGAGAATTAGCCTGTCCGCTGACCGCTCAAAACCTACCGAAGACTATGGCAAGGTCGCCCTCTCCCACGAAAAAATTGGCAACTTTCAATTCTACTTCCACAAGCCTGATCGGTTGCTTTTCACCGAGAATGAAAGCAATACCGCTCAGTTGTGGGGCCAACCCAATGAAACACCTTTTGTGAAAGACACCTTTCACGCTGCCGTGATAAACGATGATTTTGACCTTTTGACAGGTAAAACAGTGGGGACGAAATTTTCGCCCATGTATCAGGTTTCTATTGAAGGCGGCGGTAATATGGAATTTAAATTCCGGCTTTCGAAACAGGCTCTCAAAACACCTTTTGATAAGAAATTTGACCAGATTTTTGACGAGCGCAGGGAGGAGGCAGATCGTTTCTATGCTGCTATTGCGCAAAAAGAAGGCAACAAAACCTTCAACTCCGACACTCAAAATATCCAGCGCCAGGCATTTGCAGGTATGTTGTGGTCTAAACAATATTTCAATATTGATATGCCGCGATGGCTCGACGGAGACCCAGGACAAATCCCTCCGCCAGCAAGCCGCAAAATGGGTCGTAACGCGCATTGGCGCACCCTCAATAACGAAGATATTATCTCCATGCCCGACAAGTGGGAATACCCTTGGTATGCCGCCTGGGATCTGGCGTTTCACTGTGTGCCGTTGGCAAAAGTGGATGCTGAATTTGCCAAAAACCAGTTGATCTTATTCTTACGGGAATGGTATATGCATCCAAATGGTCAGCTTCCGGCCTACGAGTGGGCATTTAGCGATGTAAACCCTCCTGTACACGCATGGTCTTGTTTACAAGTGTTCAAGATCGATCAAGAACAAACCGGACGACCCGATGTGGACTTTTTGAAAAAAGTCTTCCAAAAATTGCTCATCAATTTTACCTGGTGGGTGAATAGAAAAGACAACAAAGGCAATAATGTATTCGAAGGCGGCTTTCTCGGCCTTGACAACATTGGGGTATTGGACCGGTCCAATCAAATCCCTGGTGGAGGGTATCTTGAACAAGCTGATGGAACTGCCTGGATGGGCATGTACTGCTTGAATATGCTCGAAATGGCGCTAGAAATTGCCCAGTATGACCCGACTTTTGAGGATGTTACCACCAAATTTTTTGAACATTTCACCTATATCGCTGAAAGCCTGAACCGCATTGGACATGACTGGACGGGGGCGTGGGACGAGGAGGAAGGTTTTTTCTATGACCTTGTGGCCTTGCCAAATGGGGAGTACATCCCCATGAAGGTGCGATCGCTGGTTGGTTTGAGCACGCTATTCGCTGCATATGTGATTCCAAAAGGCAAACTGGAAAAATTGCCCGATTTCACCCGACGCTTGCGTTGGTTTCAGCAATACAGAAAGGATAACGGCGATTATTTGGTATTGGACGAAAACCCCTTGAGCGGTGATATATTGATGTCGCTCATTCCTAAAGCGCGTTTGAGCCGATTGCTCCATGCGATGCTTGACGAGCATGAGTTTTTATCTCCGGGGGGCATTCGCTCTCTTTCCAAAATACACGAACATGGTTATTCGGTTCAAATCGCAGGACAGGAATTTGGCCTTCACTATGAACCGGGGGAAAGTAGCACAGGCTTGTTTGGCGGTAACTCAAACTGGCGTGGTCCTGTATGGATGCCAATGAATTATCTTCTGATTCAGGCTTTACGAACGTATGGCAATTTCTATGGCAATGAATACAAGACAGCATTTCCTACGCGCTCAGCTAATCTATTGTGCCTTTCGGAAGTGGCCGATGCCTTGTCGGAGCGTTTGATCTCTATCTTTAAAAAGGACGAAAATGGTCAACGACTAGTGAACGGCCATCATAGTATCTACACTGAAAATCCAGGTTTTCAAGATCTGGTGCTATTTTATGAGTACTTCCATGGCGACACAGCAAGGGGGGTTGGAGCAAGTCACCAAACGGGTTGGACGGGGGTAGTAGCGAGTCTTATTGGAGAAGTGGGATGATTTTTCTTGTCACTTTTTAGATAGGTAGCCAACGCAAATTTTTAAGGAAAAGATGAGCAAGACTTTTATACGACAAATGCAAGGTTCACCAACCCAAATTTTTGATGGAAAATTGCCTCGCGAAGGAAAAGGCACTGTGCAGCAGGCCTGGTCGGTGGGAGCGGTTTTGAAGATTTTACTAGAGTTGAAAAACCGTCCAAAAAAACTTTCTCACAACTCCATCATTTCGATTACTGAAATCAAGTCAACCATTTTATGAAACACTCATTTTTCAAAGCCATGAAATTAATCCGTTTTATTCTGTTTGCTGCAGCTGTTCTGCCAGTTCAATCCATTGCGGGCACCACATTATTCCTGCCTGAAACAATGTATATAAACTCAGGCTGGACACCTTCCGTGCCCACGAGTAGGGAACAACGTATCAAGCATTTTCGCCTCGACGAAAACCATGTGGCCATAGATGGTTATGATCCGGTATCTTATTTTAAAAGTAGTGGACCGCAAAAAGGAAGTGCAGGCCTGACCTATGACTTTGATGGGGTGATTTACTGGTTTGCCAGCGCAAAGAACCTGACTGAATTTAAAAGCAACCCTGCTCAGTTCGAACCTGCCTGGGGCGGTTGGTGTGGCCATGCAATGGCGGTTCGCGGTGAAAAAGTGGAGATCAACCCGGTTTGCTTTAAAATCGTAAATGGCCGAAACGTCTTATTCTTCAAGACCTTTTATGCCAATGCGTTGACCAACTGGGAAAAAGAAATTAAAATGACCCCGGAGCAAAGATTGATGGTAAAAGGTGATGATTTCTGGGAGGATGCGCTTTCAAAATAAGGTCATGTTTGATACACTCAAAAACAACTGGCCTAACTATCTCATAGAAGCCTGGGCACTTGGAATGTTTATGATCTCGGCCACTTTTTTTGCCGGAATGCTTGAAATTCCGGGATTGCCCGGGCGGCATTGGATCACTGATCCCTTTGTAAGGCGTTGGCTGATGGGATTGGCGATGGGGATCACGGCCATTTGTCTGATATACTCCCCATTAGGCCGTCGCTCTGGTGCACACATGAATCCCGCGGTGACCCTTACTTTCTTGTACTTGAAGAAGATAAATCGTTTTGATGCAATATGGTACACAATTGCTCAAGTCATTGGAGGTGTTATGGCCATGATATTGTTCAAAATCTTATTCCCCATGTTTGTGTCTGCTCCGGAAGTCAATTTTGTACAGACACAGCCAGGAATGGCGGGCGTGTGGGTTGGCTTTATGGCTGAAGCAGCCATTTCTTTCGGGTTGATCCTGCTGGTATTGTATTCCAGCAATTCTGAAAAGACGGCACCTTATACTGGTCTTTTTGCGGGTTGTCTGGTCATGCTTTACATTACGTTTGAGGCTCCGTTTTCAGGCATGTCCATGAACCCAGCCCGAACCTTGGCTTCGGCGGTGGCGGCAGGTAATTTTACGCATTTTTGGATTTATCTGTTTGCCCCATTACTCGGAATGCTGGGTGCGGCACAGGTATGGAAAGTGTGGATTTGCCAGAAAGCAGAATTCAAGTGCAGTATCGTCGAATAGCGCTTTTTTAGAAAAATTGAAATTGTAACCTGCGTAAACTTTTGCCCAAATGGATGGCCGGACCTTTGAGCCAATAATTACATTGTGATCTGGAAAAACTGAACGCGGAAATCAAGGCGTGATATCATCATAGCCTTTCTTTACATAAATAAATACAAATCAACTCATGAAATCCATTATCGTCACCGGCGCAGCCGGAAACCTGGGCCAGGCAGTCGTCAAACGATTTGCAAATGATGGCCACAAAGTATATGCGGCACTAGGCCTGGGCGAAGACTCCCGGCTGTTTAGCCAAAGCCCGTTGGCTGCCCATATCCATACCCAATTTCTGAATTTGACCGACGAGACGGTTTCAGAAGGGTATGTTAAAAACATTATTGCCTTGGACCCGGATGTTGAAACAGCCATTTGTATCGTGGGCGGTTGGCAACCTGGTACCATTTTGGAAACGACAGGGTACGAACTTGACAAAATGATCAAGTTGAATTTCTCTACAGCTTTCAATATTGTTCGACCACTTCTGGAGTATTTTGAACGAAGGGGACGGGGGCAGTTTGTATTTATTGGTGCCCGTCCAGCCATCAATCCTGCAGAGGCTAAAAGTCAGGTAGGCTACGCATTGGCGAAATCGATGGTGCTCCGATTGGCAGAGATCATCAATGACCAGGGCAAATTTAAAGACATCCGTGCAAGCGTGATCATCCCTTCACTGCTTGACACGCCCCAAAACCGCACAGCCTTCCCGGATACTCCCGCTGATGAATGGGTCACACCCGAAGTGGCCGCCGACACAATCGCTTTTTTGCTGGGCGAGACAGGTGACAATATACGGGAGACAGTGGTCAAACTATATAATTATGCGTAGATACAATTGGGTATTTTTAGGGAATTAAATTCCGGGAAAATAGTATCACGCTAAGATTGAGTATATATGGAAGTTGTTAAATTTCTTGTACATGCCTTTTACCTCTACCTCTTTGCGGGGGGAATATTTGCAGTCTTGTTTTTGTGGCGCGGTGCCGCAGCGATAGACGATTCGGCGAAAGGAATTTCCTGGAAAACCCGCCTGCTATTATTCCCCGGGAGTGCTGCATTGTGGCCGTTTTTATTGCAAAAATGGCTCAATCTTCTCCAAAAAAAGGTACGAAATCCATGACCGTTAAGCATCGTAAACTCCATCGTTATATCTGGTTCGCTTTTGCTTTTTTGCTTCCTTTGGGCTGGTTGGCTGCGATTTGGGTCATTCCAGAAACAATATGGCAAACGCCTGTTCACCTGGGTCAACCACCCCAGCTCACGAACCTGCTACAGTCCAAAGAGTCCGGAGATTTTGTGATCAATCTACGTCAAGATAGTACTGAGCAATTAAAGCAAATCGAGATATTTATCAAAAAGCCACAAGTCAACCCCAGCACAGTAGTCATCCTCGAAACGATTGATTCTATTAAAGGTAATAAGGAGCAGCTGTTGGGTATGCTCGGCAGTCGGGGCGTTTGGCGTTTCAATTTGGACAGTTTGACTATCAACCATCCTGATTTTAAAGTCCGATTGGAGGACAACATCCAACATCTCACCTTGAGATCCATCACTTTCAAACACTAAATACAATCCTTTACAATACTAACCAATCACACCATGTCTGTCATCTATGACCCCATTCATTGGACTGCACACAAGAGATTGTACGATTGGCTGCTATTGACCTTTGTAGTCATTTACCTCGCGCTTTTCAGCGGGCTACAAGTGTTGCTGTTCCCACAAATAACCTTAGAGACCATTGTCATCCGTGCAACCGGCACTTTGGCGTTTTTAATGCTTCACATTATCCTTTGCATCGGGCCACTATGCCGCCTGGATAAACGGTTTCTGCCCATGCTCTACAATAGGAGGCACTTTGGAGTGACAATGTTTTTAATCGCACTCGTACATGGCGCGTTTAGTATTTTTCAATTTCACGCTCTAAGCAATACCGACCCACTCGTTTCACTATTTGGATCGAATACTCACTTCGATTCTATAGCACGGTTTCCATTTCAGTCTTTGGGTTTTTTTGCATTAATGATCCTGTTTGTCATGGCCGCTACCAGCCATGATTTCTGGTTAAAAAACCTTACACCACCTGTATGGAAGACACTTCATCTAGGCGTTTATCTGGCCTATGCCCTGCTCCTGATGCACGTAATGCTGGGCGTGATTCAATTGGAGCAATCGCCTGTATTGATTGGGTTGATTGGGTTTGGTATGTTCACCGTTATCAGTGTACACGTTTTGGCTGCTTCCCGCCAAATGAAAAAAGATAGGGCGGCACAGCCATACAAGAATGAAGTGGGAATATCCAGTATTCAATCTCTAAAATACAATGTCCCGGCAGGCTTTGTTTATGCCTGTGAGGTTTCCGAAATCCCGGAGAACCGGGCCAAAATGTTAATCATTCAAGGCGAAAACATAGCACTTTTCAAATATGAAAACAAACTCTCGGCGGTGCACAACCTATGCAAGCATCAAAATGGACCGCTCAGTGAAGGAAAGATCATTGATGGCTGTATTACCTGCCCTTGGCATGGTTACCAGTATTTGCCAGAAAACGGCCAATCGCCACCACCTTTTACTGAAAAAGTTTGTACTTACGATGTATTGGTCGATGGCACACAAGTGTACCTAAACCCTAAACCTTATCCGGAAGGAACGGCAAGGCCGCCAGCACTTATTGGGTTATAAAATCATTTGGTTATGGAGCAAGATTCAGAATTTTACATCGGCTGGCAAGATACAGCGCCACCAACTTATAAAAGGGTCGTCCGACGTGTTGTCCTTGGTATATTCCTGTTGATACCATTGCTGACTCTTACCATCGTATATTTTCAAAAAGGTTTTTCCAATGGCAAATTTGAATATGGAAAGACAACCGAGCTGGAAGGCGTTTTCACCCGAATACCGGTTCCTTTCTTAACTATCAAAATCGGAGAAAATCCATCGGGAACCCCTGTTTTAAAAAAGATCCTATTGGTCGGATCTGGAAAGTTTGGGTTTACCATTGATCCTGAAATAATAAAGGAAGGAGCACAGGTCAAGGTATCTGGTTTCCTTATTTACAACGATGGTAAAACGGCTTTTGATGTGGAAAGGATAACCCAGTCGGGTGATACCATTTCACCAAGCCACCCAGTCATTCCGGATAATCCATTACCGATCAACGGTCCGCTCATTGCCCTTCGCGGTGAAATTACAGATCCAAAGTGCCTGCTCGGCGTAATGAACCCCGGTCAGGGCAAGCCACACCGGGATTGCGCTATCAGATGTATAAGCGGCGGACTACCGCCTGTACTCAAAGTAGCCAATGAAATCGGCGAAACCGAGTATTACCTCCTTGTCGGTCCGGATGGGACGCCCATCAATGATCAATTGCTAGATTTTGTCGGCGACGGGGTGATGCTTTGTGGCCGTTTAGAGCAGCAATCTGATTGGTGGGTTCTGTATACTGACCCTGGTACATGTAAAAGGATACATAAGGCTTCGCTCAATCCGGGCCCTATGTGCAACTAATTCAATCATTATGAAAACAGTCATTATTCAACTACTATCCTTGCCCATTGCTACCAGGCATCCAGCTGATTTTTACCTTGCAGGCAATTGCAATACATGGGAACCCGACGATATTGCGATCCGTTTTAAAGCAAATGGGGTTGAATCCCTTACGCTGATTGGGAAGAATGTAATTATTCTATCCGTTTGATCTCAGAAAGAGATTTGATATTCTTTCGTCG
This sequence comes from Saprospiraceae bacterium, assembly GCA_031402955.1. Lineage (GTDB taxonomy): Bacteria > Bacteroidota > Bacteroidia > Chitinophagales > Saprospiraceae > Opimibacter. The sequence continues at coordinate 38,177 of JANNSS010000100.1, read as the reverse complement.
CGTACATTTGATCCAACTTTCAGTGCTATGAACAAAAGCCTTTGGTTTTTCGAAGAAGTTGATTTATACGAGATTCTCTGCCCGTATAAATACAAAGACCACTTAAAGTCGCATCCATTGAGTTGCTATAATAAAACCGATTTTCTATTTACGGAGGGGGAGTCTGCACGCGAGCTGTTTTTGGTTGCTGAAGGGCGGGTCAAGTTGAGTTTTTATGACCATGAAGGCAATGAGCAGGTAATTGCTTTTCTTGGCAAAGGCGAGATTCTGGGCGAAACGGCCCTGTTTGGCCAGAACAAATACCGGGAGTTTGCACAAGCCGTCACAGACCATACCATGATTTGCAAATTAGGACTTGAAAAAGCCCGGGAGTTGGCACGCGATTACGTGCCGTTTTCACTCACGATCACCAAACGATTTGGCGAACGGACCCAAAAACTCGAACGCCGCCTGCAAATACTGCTGTTCAAGGATAGCCGCCAAAGGCTTGTTGAGTTTATAAAAGACCTGTGCCGTGATGTAGGAACTCCTTCTCATACAGGGGTCAAAGTAAAGCTTGAGATCACGCAGACCGATATTGCCGCGCTCATCGGCGCCTCACGCAAAACAGTATCCTTGCTATTTACCGACCTTGAAGAGGCCGGCATCGTAAAGTTTTATGGACGGAAAGAGATCTATGTAGCAGATGTAGAGAAGCTGGTTTAAGAAATTTTCTCTACTGTTACCCCCGTAACATCTCATTCTTCGCGCGCCCTGCACCTTTGTCTCATTCTTAGAAAACGACAAAGGAACCATGCAACAATTTGATATCATCATCATTGGCACCGGCGCAGGTGGCGGCACATTGGCGCACAAACTCGCCCCAACAGGCAAGCACATCCTCATCCTCGAACGAGGCGATTTTTTGCCCAAAGAAAGAGAAAACTGGGACCCACTCGCTGTCGCCCAGGGACGTTACAAAACAACAGAAATGTGGCGTGACGCAGACCAAAACGAATTCTCGCCTTATCAACATTACTGGGTGGGTGGCAACACCAAAATGTATGGCGGCGCTTTGCTCCGGCTTAGAGAAAGTGATTTCAATGCCAACCGGCATTTCGATGGGATATCGCCGGCATGGCCGCTCAAATACCAGGATTTCGCCCCATGGTACGATCAAGCAGAAGCGCTTTATGCTGTCCATGGTACCCGCGGCCTCGACCCTTCCGAGCCGCCCGCATCCAGTGATTACCCCTTTCCTGCGTTGCCTTTTGAACCACGTATGTTGGAGGTTTCTAATCAAATCCGTCGCCTGGGATTTCACCCTACACCTATCCCGCTCGCTATTCGGATGCCGGAGGACCTAAATGGTCGGCAAAACGATCAACTTCGGGTCGAACTCTATGACGGCTACCCCGATCCTACAGGTGCGAAAGCCGAAAGCCATGTAGTGGGCATTCAAGGTGCCTTGCAATATCCAAATGTAAGCCTGCTTCGCAATCGAAAGGCTCTCAAGATCAATACCGATGTTTCCGGGAAAAAAGCGACTAGCGTCACTGTCTCCCACGAAGGCAAGGAAGAAGTTTACCACGCCCACACCATCATAGTGGCTTGTGGCGCAATCAATTCGGCAGCGCTGCTGCTGCAGTCTGCCAATGAAAAGCATCCAGATGGCCTGGCCAATAGCAGCGGTCAGGTGGGGCGCAATCTGATGATCCACAACAACGGAATAGTGTTGGCTTATTCTGCTATTCCCAACCCTTCCATTTTTCAAAAAGCCATCTTAATCCCCGATTTTTACCATGGCGCAGACGACAGCGACTGCCCGCTAGGTTCTATTCAAAACATGGGCAAGGCTGACCCGCTTTTACTTGTGGATGCAGTAGGGGAAGACCTTGGTAAAGACGGCAAAGATGCCAACCACTATGCAGGGCATATCATTGACTACTTTATTACCGCCGAAGATTTGCCACTTGCAGACAATCGGGTATCAGTGAATGCAGCGGGCAATATTCAATTAAACTATACGCAAAACAACCTGGAAGCCTACCGCCGTTTACGTGATAAGCTCATCGGTATCATGGATCAGGTAGCAGAAAACGAAGGTGCGGGTGGTACTACCAAATACTATGGTTTCAAACTCGGCATCGGTGGGGTTACTCACCAAAATGGGACTTGCCGCTTCGGAGAAGACCCTAAAACTTCTGTTCTGGACCTTCATTGTAAAGCTCATGACCTGGACAATCTCTATGTCGTGGACACTTCTTTTTTCCCTTCTTCAGGCGCGGTCAATCCGTCTTTGACTGCTATGGCGAATGCCCTGAGGATAGGGGATTATTTGGCTAAAATTTAAACGGAATTTACATCTGACATTATGAAAGCATTATTTCAAACGGCCATCCTGATGTTGGCTTTCTGCCATTCGGCCATTGTTTTTTCCCAAAAAGCCACGGCAGTTACGGCGGTTAGCATCACCGTAAGTGATCTTGATCGGGAAGTTGATTTTTTTGTGCAAAACCTTGGTTTCAAGAAAATTAAAGAAGAAACCCAAACTGGTGAAGCTGTCGCAAAACTATTTGGGTTGACTGAAAAAACGGCCAGTGTTCGGATTGCTACCCTACAACTCGGACAAGAGCAGATCCAATTAATGGACTTTGATGGAACGACTGATGGGCGGCCTGTTCCGGCGGATACACGTAGTAATGATTTGTGGTTTCAACACCTTGCGATTGTCGTAAGTGATATGGACGCAGCATATCAAATATTGCTGAGAAACAAAGTACAACACGTTTCTACTTTCCCCGAAACATTGCCTGATTATCTGCCCAACGCTGCGGGCATCCGGGCCTTTTATTTCCGCGATCCTGAAGGGCATAATCTCGAACTTATCTGGTTCCCACCAGGTAAAGGCAATCCCAAATGGCAGTTGAACAACACCGATCAATTGGCCTCTGTATTTCTAGGTATTGACCATACGGCCATTGCCATTTCGAATACTGAACGGAGCATGGCGTATTACCGCGATGGACTAGGATTGGTCTGGGGAGGACATTCGGAAAATTATGGCTCGGAGCAAGAACATCTCAACCAGGTATTTGGTGCCAGGCTCGACATCAATGGATTGCATGCAGATACAGGTTTTGGGATTGAATTCCTGCGGTATATCGCCCCACCTGGCGGTCGAGTCATCCCCTCAGATAGCCGGGCAACAGATCTATGGCATTACCATACAGGACTTTGGGTAGATGATATGCCTGCGCTGCTTCAAAAGATAAAAATACAGGGATTCTCTATGGTTTCAGATTCGGTAGTTGTTTTTGATTCATCGAATTGTGTGCTGCTTCGAGACCCGGACGGACATCTGGTGCTTTTAAAAGGCGCAATAGACAATAAGTAAAGTACAAAGGGAGCGAGTTATGAACCTATTCAGCAAGATTGCCGGTCATTTTGTTCATTTATTTTTTCTTTTTTCGATAGTGTTACCTGCGTAACGTCACACCCACAAACGTCCCCTGATCTTTGTGCCACCAAGCTTAAAAAACATTTTTTCACAAACAAAGGAATTAAAACCATGAAGTATCTCCTTTTCCTGTCTTTATTCGCTACCACTCTTTTTGCAGCTTGCAATGCCGAGCCTAAAGGCAAAACCTACCTTGTAAACATTGACGACAAGGGCATTATTCTGGACGGATATGATGCAGTTGCATTTTTCACCGATCAAAAGCCTGTAAAAGGCAGCGCCAGTTTTAGCCACACTTACCACGATGCCGTGTACTGGTTTGCTACCGAAGAGCATCAGAAACTGTTCGCTGCAAACCCAGAAAAATATGCCCCTCAATACGGTGGCTATTGTGGTTATGCGGTATCGCAGGGCCACCTCGCGCCAATCCATGTTGAGTTTTTTGACATATTAGATGGGCGGCTCATCCTACAAAACAATCAGCGCGCACTTGACGGCTGGAACAGCGATTCCATGAGCCTCCAAAAAGCCGATAAATACTGGCCCGATCTTCTTGCGAGCAGTGGAAAACCATTTCTTCCAGCCGAGGAAAAGAAGGTTTTAGTAAACCGTAATAACGCGGATGCGGCAGCGGAGGGTTACGATGTAGTTTCCTATATGCTGGAAAACAAAGCTGTTAAAGGAGATGAGAAAAACGTCAAGCCTTACAATGGCAGTCTTTACTTCTTTGCCAGCAACGACAATAAGCAGTTGTTCAGCGCTGATCCAGCCAAGTTCGCTCCGCTTTACGGCGGCTATAGCTCCTTTGCAATGAGCTATGGGCTGCTTCGCCCGATTGACCCGATGAGTTTTCAAATCGTGGAGGGCCACTTATTGTTGCAAGGCTCTCCGGAGGAACTTGCCAGGTTTAGCGAGGACATTCCAGGCAACAAAGCCAAAGCCGACCAAAACTGGACTATGCTCCTCGCTAAATACCCGCAGGGAAAGATGGGTTATGATGAGGCCCCTGCCTCAACCAAATAAATAGCGATATTAATAATGATCACAAGTACTTGATAAGTTATCCTTAATGGGTATCCTTTCTAATAAAGCAACACGTATCAACTATCAATTCCAACTCAATATGAAATCTATTTTCTTTCTTCTTGCCGGGTTGCTCTTTGCTTTGCCGGGTAAAACGCAGGTCGCCCAAACGGCCAACCTAACCCTCGAAGGCGCCAGACAAGTCATAGACGCAGCTATTACCTATGCTAAAGCAAACCAATCGCCTGGTGGCTCGATTGCCATAGTGGACGCGGGCGGCCACCTGCTCTTGTTTGAGCGGCTTGACGGTTCGTTCCCAGCTTCCGCCTCGGTAGCTATTGAAAAAGCCCGAACCGCTGCATTGTTTCGTTTTGAAAGCAAGAAACTCGAAGATGCCATCAATGGTGGCCGCAATGCACTCATCACCGTAGGCTACACATTTCTACAAGGCGGTGTACCTGTGGTATACAATGGCCAGGTCGTCGGAGCCATAGGTGTGAGCGGTGCCAAGTCGGCTGACCAGGATAGAGAAATTGCAACCGCAGGAGCGGAAGTGATACTGAAGTGATGCTTTTCAAAAACATGTCCTTTTAACCCCATATTTCTTCTTTGATAATGAGAAATCTAACAATCCTCGCAGTTCTGTTCTTCCTTTTGGGTAACCTTTTTTTGAATAAGACTGCCGCACAAGAGCAGCGGGACCTGGCCATCGGTCAGGCATCTGCCATCGCTGACCTCCGCACACACGAGGGCATCAGCGCTTTGAGCGCAACTTGGAAATTTCATGAGGCCTCCATCGCAAAAGCTTCTTTCAATCGCCCCGGCCCAAGCCAGGATGATCCTTTGCCTCTTTATCCAACAGGAGAAAAAGTGATTTCCCATTCGTTGGATCCCAAAGCAGGTGTTTCTGATTTTGACGACAAGACTTGGCAAACACTGGATCCAACTACGCTGGAAACCCGGCGCGGGAATGGCTTACTGTCGTTTGTGTGGTTTCGAATAAATATAACAATACCAGAAAATCTGGGGGAGTTTCAGACACCCGGCGCTACAGCGATACTTGAAATCGTCGCCGATGATTATGCTGAAATTTTTGTCAACGGCAAACTATCCAAGGCATTTGGGCAATCGGGCGGCGGTATCATCAGTGGCTGGAATGCGCGTAACCGAGTCCTGCTTACCAATGACGCAAAGCCAGGACAGCAATTTCAGATCGCTATTTTGTGCGCAAACGCACCTTTTGCAGATTTGCCTGAAAACTACATTTGGCTGCGCTCCGCCACCGTTGATTTTTATAAAGAATACCCTCAGAATGCAGACTGGCAAGACGTAGGCCACCTCGTACAGATTGAACCATCTTTCCAAAGTGTCATTTCCCCTGATGCCAAGGTGGAAAAACTGGCCGATGGATTTCAATTCACCGAAGGACCCGTTTGGCACCCTGATGGTTTCCTTTTATTCAGCGATCCAAATACAAATGTGATTTACCGCTTTGAGCCATTGTCACAGAACGTCTCTGTATACATGACTAAAAGCGGTTATGCCGGCTTTGATATTGGGGAGTACCATCAGCCGGGCTCCAACGGTTTGGCTATTGATACAGAAGGCCGCCTTATTGTTTGTCAACACGGCAATCGAAGGGTAGTCCGCCACGAGAAAAAAGGGCCTGTCACAGTACTTTCTAATAACATCGAAGGGCAAAAACTTAACAGCCCCAACGATTTGGTACTTAAATCTGACGGAACTTTATATTTCACTGACCCGCCTTATGGCTTACCCAAAAACTATAGCGATCCGAAAAAAGAAACTCCGAACCAAGGTGTTTATCGCCTGAAAAACGGGAAAACCGAATTGCTCAGCACCGAGTTGGGTGGCCCAAACGGCATCGCTTTCAGCCCCGATGAGCGATATCTGTATGTTTCCAACTGGGATATACGCGATATTCATCACACTAAGACTTTGTGGCGCTTTGAACTGGATGGGGATGGGAAATTAACCAATGGTAAAGTTTTCTTTGATTTCAGTTTTACAGACGGCGACGAAGCCCTCGACGGTGTAAAAGTGGACCTGGCGGGAAACATTTTTGTATCTGCTCCCGGTGGCGTTTGGGTGCTCTCTCCAGAAGGAAAATACCTTGGTAAAATAGTCGCTCCGGAGCGCCCTGCAAACATGGCTTGGGGGGACGCGGATGGCAAAACGCTCTACCTGACCGCTCACACAGGACTTTACAAAATCCGGACGGTGAACGGTGGAAAGATCGCCGGAACAAAATAAAAAAGGATGTTGGAATTTTGCACTTTGCAAAACCAATCCCCAACATGCAATAACACTAGTGCCACCTTCGGCAAGCTCGTCAACATCTATTTAATTATATCGCTTACTCACTTTCAATATGTATCAGCAACCAAATAATCGCCTCAAAAAACAAACCTGCATCGTGACAGGGGCCAACTCTGGTATTGGACGCGCCATTGCAGTGGCTATGGCCCGGGATGGCGCCAACGTAGTCGTCAATTACGTTTTTGGCGATGAAGCCGCACAACAAGTGGTGGACGAAATCAATCACCTTGGTGGCATGGCCATGTCTTTCAAGGCCGACGTCAGCAAAGAAGATCAGGTGGTGGCCATGTTCAAAGAAGCAATAGCCACCTTTGGTACTGTAGATATTTTGGTAAACAATGCCGGGCTTCAACGCGACGCCGCTTTTCACGAAATGAGCTTGCATGACTGGCAATTTGTAATCGATGTGAACCTTACCGGACAGTTTTTGTGCGCCCGTGAAGCGATCAGAGAATTTTTGCGCCGGGGCCCACGCCCTGATGTGTCTGTCGCTTTGGGTAAAATCATTTGCATGTCGTCTGTCCATGAGGTTATTCCATGGGGAGGCCATGTTAATTATGCAGCTTCCAAAGGCGGCGTAATGCTGATGATGAAATCACTGGCCCAGGAGTACGGTCCAAATAAGATCCGTGTCAATTCAGTCGGGCCGGGCGCAATCAAAACGCCTATCAACCGTTCCGCCTGGGAAACACCTGAAGCAGAGACCAAACTACTCGAGCTAATCCCTTACAGCCGGGTTGGAGAGACTTCTGATATTGGCGCTGTCACGGTATGGCTGGCTTCCGATGAGTCAGATTATATCCATGGAACCACGATTTTTGTGGACGGTGGCATGACGTTATATCCAGGCTTTACAGAAAATGGGTAATTCCGCAATGTGTGTGATCAATGTCACCTTTTGCAGTCTCCATCGGCAACCATACCACACCGAAGCTAGTTGACTGTTTTCTTATACCGGGTATCGTGTTGCAGACACCAGTAGGTATCCTACTTGGCGAGCGGATCATCGTACCCCGACTTATCGCCCAACTATTAGCGTAGTTCGGTTAAGCGAGCAAGAAATATGGAGACCGCATAATCGAAAGGGGGGATGGCCATTTATGCGAATACGTTGTTTTATATCAGGCACGCGCCAAGTGGCGCAAAATGATAACACTTCTACATGGTTATCATTTAAAGGATTTATCATCTATATCCGTTGCCGTACATGAAGGGATTTTCTGTCCATTAGTAGAAAATGCCTGCATTCCAGATATAAGAATCGCAGCTACTAATGCTTTGATACAATCAAATTAAAAGGTTAAAACAATCATTTAAACCAGTAAATACTGGGATTTACATGCAAGATGAACAATGTCCCAATTCGTTACAAAAAAAATATTGTAAGGAAAAACAGCAATTAACGTCTAAACAGGAAACTTATAAACATGAAATTAATAGCCATTTTGCTAACGATTGTAATTACCAGCTTTTCATTGCAATCTTGTACTAAATCCGAATCGGACTTAATTACCCCTGTCAGTGAAACGCTTAGTATTCGAGTCAGTGCGACAACTGTCAACATAGGAACGGCAGTGAATTTTTTAGTATTTTCATCCATTAACAATACTGATGTAACAAGTACTGCTACTTTATTTATAGATGGAGCCGCTGTTGCAGGCAATACCTACACATTCAGCCAAGCCGGGACTTTTGAAGTTTATGCGAAAAAGGAAAATATTACTTCAGAGGTGATAATCATAAATGTAGATGATACACGTAATGGTTATGTTAGTAATGTGTTGGTAGAAGAATTTTCGGGTACATGGTGTGGCAACTGCCCAAGGCTGCTGTATGGGATAGAATTATTAGCGCAGCAAACAACCAAAGCTATTGTAGTGGGCATTCATTTATTAAACAACGATCCCTTTATAACTGTTGAAGGAAATAACTTAGCAGCATTACAGGGAGTCCTCGGAGTACCTACAGGGAATATCAACCGAACCATCAATTGGAATGGCCCACAGTATGAAAATGTACCACAAGTATTAGCCGAATTAAAAGACAAGTCCAATACAGGAATCTCTATAAATTCTGATGTAGCTGCGAACAACCTTAGTGTAATGGTAAAAGTTGCATATGATGAGCCTGTTCCAAGTACTACAAAACTTACCGTGTATTTGGTAGAAGATGATTTAAGGTATACCCAACGAAATTATTCGTCAAACCTTTATGGTGGCCAGGCAACTATTCCTGATTTTATTTACAATGGGGTACTTCGCAAAGTGGTTAGTAGCTTAGAAGGTGATGCCATTGCAAACGGAGGTACAAATAATGAGAAAAGTTATACCCTTTCATTGCCAACCAATATTACAAATATCGCCAATGTCCGACTGGTGGCATTTGTAACCGATGCTACTGGAAACGTGTTAAATGTACAACAGGCAAAGTTAGGGGCCTTAAAAGATTTTGAAAAACTATAAATATGGAATTTGAAGAGCGGAGAGTGAAGCCATTTGGTAAACTAAATTAACTACGTTCAACTTTTTTTAATCAGCTAGGCACTAATCTACCAATATGGAATTTTCTAAAGACATTACTGCAATAAAAAATAAGGAATATGTAATAACGAACGGCATAGGAGGTTACAGTTCCTCTTCCTTGTGTGGCATGAACACACGCCGCTATCATGGCTTATTAGTAGCATCATTAAACCCGCCTGTCGAAAGGTATGTTATGGTTTCCAAAATCGAAGAAACAATCATTACGTCATCAGGTGAGGCTGTTGATATTTCAACGAATCAATACCCCGGCACTTTTCATCCATCTGGCTTTATGCATCAGCATAGCTATATAAATAATCCGATTCCTGTCTTTTTATATAATCTGAATGATGACTTGCAAATTGAAAAATCAGTATGCATGGTGCAGGAAAGCAACACGGTAATTGTCAAATATATCAACCAAGGTAAAGCAGCTTTTCAGTTAAAATTAAATCCGTTTTATGTTTTAAGAGATTATCATTCGCTTAACAATGAAAGCAATACAGAGGCATACACGACTGAAATTCATAATAATGTTATCGCTGTTCAACATAATGAACTGCCGCATAAAGTATATTGCAAGATAAGTGAAGGAATATTTGATGAGAACAAATCAATTTATTTTAACGTTGAATATTTTCAGGAACAAAACCGTGGTTTTGATTTTACTGAAAATATGTTTTCCGCAGGTAGTTTTACCACCATTTTACAAGCGGGCAATGCAGTGCAAATAATATTTTCTTTAGATAAGAATATGTTGACCAAAAACCTCGAATCGCTTATGGCTGCTGAAATATTGCGGTTACAGAACATAGCGGTGAATGAAAAAAATACATTCTTAAAAGACCTTATTGTATCCGGCAACCAATTTATTGTTGACAGGAAAAGCACTCATCATAAATCAATTGTTGCAGGCTATCATTGGTTTACAGATTGGGGTCGTGATACGATGATCGCCATGCGTGGGCTGACCATTGCCACCGGCGAAAAAGAAATTTCTGAATCTATCCTTACTTCTTTTTTGGCAAACCTGAGTGAAGGCATGTTGCCTAACCGCTTTAGCGATAAGGATGAGGCACCTGAATATAACACAGCCGATGCTACACTTTGGATGTTTGTGGTACTGTATGAGTATTATGAAAAATTTAATGACATACGGTTTATTCAAAAATACTTTGGGCATTTAAAGCAAATCATTGAAGCGCATATTGAGGGTACCAGATACAATATAAAAGTAAATGCAGATGGCATGTTGTATGCAGGTGAGGATGGCGTGCAAGTGACCTGGATGGATGCGAAAGTGGGCGACTTTGTGGTAACACCAAGAATTGGTTACACCGTAGAACTGAATATGCTGTGGTACAATACGCTTAAGATTTTTGATTATTTCAGTATTAAAGTAATGGATTCGACCTTGAAGGTAGACGGGTACATAAAAAAGATTGAACATAATTTTTATAAATATTTTTGGAATGAATACTCTTTTTTAAATGACGTTGTTACGGCCTCTAAGACTGCCGACCAAAATTTTCGCCCCAACCAGGTGTATGCCATCAGCTTGCCTTTTACAATGCTGAACGAAATGGAAAGAAATATAGTGCTGCATGCTATTAAAGATAAATTGTTGACCGACTATGGATTGAGGAGCTTAGGTACAGATAACGAAAAATTTATTGCAGAATATATTGGTGATAGCTGGCATAGGGATACGGCCTATCATCAAGGAACGGTATGGTCGTTTCTATTGCCGGAGTTTTGCATAGGCTGGCTGAAGCAACACAAATATTCCAAGGCGGCTGTTAAAGAAGTGCTTCAATGGATAGCTCCACTGGAAGAGCATTTTTATAATGAGAATGGTATTCATGCTATTTCAGAAATATTTGACGGCTTAAACCCAAGGGATGGCAAGGGCTGTATACAACAGGCATGGAGTGTGGGTATGATGATAAAATTATTGAAAGATATTCCTGAGTATAAAAATTAAAGCATGCAGGATTACGACATCAATTGCATCGGAGCAGGCGCTGAAGGATCTTCAATGACCTTTAAATTAGCCCAAACGGGAAGAGAAACTTTACTTTTTGAAATAGGCTTTGTGCGAAATGAAAAAGGAAACGGGGATGGTAAGAGAGTAGTAGCGGAGAGTATTTACTGCACCAATGAAAAGTGGCAAGATAGAGACGATAAACCACTTCCTTTGCCCATGACTGTAAAGTTGCCTCAGAATGATAGTGAAGATGCCTCGCTTGTAAAACTGGAGAATTTTAGTGATTTTCCTGATCCTACCGATCGTAAGGCCGATAGACAAACGAATTATTTAACTTTTGATTTTTTATGGTCAGATGCAAGGAATAATGTAAAAGAGCCTGTTCTAAAAGTGAACCTTCAGTCTTAAGCGTTATGCTAATCAAAACAATTATTGAATATAGTGCCTTGTTTATAGAGTGTTGCAGTGCATCTATCTTATTACTTGGTTTTATCAAAGTCTTTTCCAGGTTTATAATTGCAGAAATAATGCAAAAGAACCATTACGCATTTTCTGAAGTATCAGAAAAATATCGCCATCAGATAGGAAGATATATATTATTGGGCCTGGATTTTTATATCATTTCTGATATTTTACATTCTATGTTTGCAGGTGATACGATGAGCCTGATACGGTTGGGGGTCGTTTCGATACTGCGAACGATAATTGGCTATTTTTTAGGAAAGGAACTAAACTAAATAAAATATTTATATGGCAGATGTAACTATTATTATCACCAATCTCCCCAAATTAAAAAAAGCATCCCCGGTTTATCTTGCAGGATCTATCAATGATTGGGATGAGCAAGATAAAAAATATCAATTGAAGGTAGACAATAAAGATGGTTTCTATAAACTGACCATTGAGGACTGTCCTGCAGAAATCGAATTTAAATTTACCCGGGGAAGCTGGGATACAGAAGAAACCAGCTCAACCAATGAAACCATCCCAAACAGATTTTGGTACGAAAAGGAAGGACAGCTTTTTTATATTTCTCATATACAAAACTGGATAGATTTACCTGCACAGGAAAGTATACCTGCTGCTGTAAATGTACAATTGTGGCAATCAGATTATTTTATGCCACAATTAAACAGGCATAGAAATCTATGGGTATATCTTCCGCCAAATTATGATGGAAAGAAAAAGTTTCCTGTACTCTATTTGCACGATGCACAAAACGTTTTTGAAGCCACACAATCGAACGGGTATGGGAAATGGCAGGCAGGGGCTGCATTAAATAAATTGTACGAAACTACCGGTTGGGGTTGCATTGCCGTATCTATCGAACATGGCAATGAACACAGGCTTTCGGAATATTCGCCTTGGGTAAGTAGAGAGCATGGCGGCGGTGAAGGGAAGGCTTATATGGAGTTTATAACAGATACACTAAAACCCGCTGTTGACAAGGCTTTTCAAACGTTGACCGATGCACAAAATACGGCCATTATGGGTAGCTCAATGGGCGGATTGATTTCAATGTATGCAGCATTGGCGCATGGCAATGTGTTTGGCAAAGTAGGGGTATTTAGCCCTTCGTTTTGGTGGAGCGATGATGTGTATGAGTTGGCGGCCAATCAACCTTTTAACAACGTACAGAAATTGGTATTGCTGGCAGGAGGCAAGGAAAGCGATGCGATGGTGCCTGATGTATTGGCGATGTATAATACACTAGTGGACAACGATTATTTTGAACATAAAATCATGCTTGATTTTTATGAATGGGGGCAACATGCCGAAAGTTTTTGGGCGTTGGAATTTGATAAAGCATTGCGATTTCTATTTGAAGAAGAAATGAATTTGCCTTATACCAAAGCTGAACAATTGGTAAAACTCAATTCAAAAAAAGGCGAACTTGTTATTGCTATCGATTTTGAGAAATTTGAATTACTTAACTCTTATGGTAAAACAATTTTGCAAAAGGACAAATGGAGTGGCAATATCGTCGCTTTAAAACCTCACTGGAAAGGAACTTACGTTTACAAATGTTATTTAAACGGCGGAAAAATAATCACAAAAAAAATAGACTTATAAAAGTGCTTTTGGGAGGGTCGCACTTTATATCCTGAGCAACTGGCACAAGTGCATTAAGGAGATTTTGTTAAATTTGCAATCAGAACAATACTTAAGGGCGTCTCTAATAACCGCTTGACAAATAAAAATACATTTTGATTGTCAACCCATTACAAGAGTTGTAATTGTCTATTTGGTAGTTATTAGAAGCGCCCTTAACCTTTGCAGAAAATGTATTTATTGTAAACTTTTATGACAATAGAAAGAACATTAGAGCCGTATAAATGGGTAGATAAGTATTTGGATGAATTATACCATTATACACTTACAAGGGTTACAGATAGCGGATTTGCAGAAGATATAGTGCAAGAAACATTTTTAAGTGCCTGGCGAGCAAAAGATACATATAAAGCAGAAGCATCTGAAAAAAGCTGGCTGTATGCCATCTGCAAAAATAAAATCATTGATCATTTCCGCATAAATTCAAGCAATATGATTAAACCTTCATCGGCCGAAGAAGATATTTATTTTGATGAAGCGGACCATTGGCGGGATAAAGCTACACCAAAGGAATGGGGAGTGTATGACAGGCATCCGATTGAAACGAAAGAATTTTATACTATTTTGGAATTGTGCATAAAGAAGTTGAAAGATATTCAGCAGAGCGTATTTGTGATGAAATATATGGAGGAACAGGAAGCTGAAAGTATTTGTAAGGTTTTGGATATTACACCGTCTAACTACTGGGTGATTATACACCGTTGCAAATTGCACCTGCGTAGTTGTTTAGAAAAAAACTGGATAAATATGTAATTGTATGTTAAAAGAATTGTTGGAAATAAGTTGTAAGCAAGCCACATTTTTGGCAAGTAAAAGAGAAGCGGGTAAAACGTCTATTTTTGAAAACGTAAAATTAAAACTGCACAACACCATATGTGATAGTTGCCGTCTTTTTGACAAGCAAACTACCTTGATCAGCAAAAATGCAAAGCATATACATAATCATAAACATGTTGCTATGCGTCCCGAAAGAAAACAGGCGATAAAAGATATGATTATGAAATAGTCATGAAAAATCGCGTCTCTACAAAAAATAATAATTTTCAATTTTCAATTTTCAATTTTCACTTTTCACTTTTCACTTTTCGTTTTTCACTTAATGATCCTTCCGTCTTCCATTTCAATAACATGATCCGTCGCTTGCGCAAACTCCATATCGTGTGTGACAATGAGCAGCGTCTGCTTGTATTCTCTGGCTAATTTCTGAAAAAGATTAAAAACGATTTCGCTGTTTTTCTTATCGAGATTGCCGGTGGGCTCGTCGCCCATGATGATGAGTGGGTCATTGATGAGCGCCCTGGCGATCGCCACGCGTTGTTTTTGTCCACCGGATAATTGATTAGGCATTTTTCTGGCCTGATCATCGATGCCAAAAATTTTAAGTTTTTCCATCGCGCTGTCCTCAAGCTCTTTTTCGGAATACTTACCCAACTTTAAGCCAGGGATCATGACATTGCGTACGACGGAAAATTCATTGAGCAAGTAGTGAAACTGAAACACAAAACCGATTTTTTCATTGCGCACCCTGGCCAGCTCTGCTTCGGTTTTTAAACGCATAGGTTCATTATCTATCAGCAGGTCGCCTTCATAATCGGTATCCATCGTGGAGAGGATATACAACAGGGTAGATTTCCCGCATCCGGATTTACCGACGATGGAGGCAAAGTCTCCTTTGTTGATGGAAAAGCTCACATCCTTGAGTACATGCTGCACCTGGGCACCTGCAAAGTGCTTGTTGATCTTAATAGCCTCAAGTACTTTATCTGACATGTTATTTGCCTCTGATGATGACTACAGGATCCACTTTACTTGCTTTTCTGGAAGGCAGATATCCCGCCAGATAGGTCGTGAAGATCCCAAAGGTGGCGCCGATGATATAAAACTTAGGATTATAGTTGACTGGAAAGGTTTTGATTCGTGGCAGGGCAGCGGTATTAAATGGGATCTGGTCAACGAGCGATGAAACGAGGAAGCCAAATATCAATCCGAACATAACGCCTATCACGCCGATACTCAAGGCAATCATGATGAAAATCCTTTTTACATCTGTTCCGGAAAATCCGGTGGCCTTGAGAATGGCAATGGAATCCATTTTCTCATAGATCATCATGTTGAGGATATTATAAATCCCGAAGCCTGCAACAATCAGCAAAGTTATACCTACTGCATAAGAGATCGTTGATCTGACAGAGCTGCCGGTTTCAAACTGCGAATTGGCTGTCTGGATATCTTCGGCGTCGATTCCAAACAATGCGCTATATTCTTTCGCCATGGCAGGAGCGAGCTCTATGTCCTTGAGTTTGATCTGCAGGTCAGTGATATAGTTCCTGGATTCACCCAGTAATTTTTGTGCCGTATTCAGGGAGGAATAACTCTGGACTTTGTCCAGATCATTGATACCGGATTGAAAGTAACCCACCACCTTCAATTGTTGCTGTTCACCGGTGACGGTGGTGACCTGGATGACATCCCCTATTTTTGCTAGCATCTTATCTGCTGCCGCTTTGCCCAGGATGATACTGTTAGGAATGTTTTTAAGGTCGATATAATTGCCACTGGTGACATAGGTGCTGAAGAAAAACAAGTTATTTTCTGCTTCCACATCTACACCATTGATGACGCCTGCCACATCAACAGACCCAACGGTATAAAATACCTGCGTTGAAATTTTCGGAGCCAGGCCAAGTACCCTTTCATCCTTTAGTACAGCATCGATAATCGGATTGACGTTATAGATTTCAAGTCTTCCACCATATGGTTTTACGGACCGGATAAAGTGATAATGGTCCTTATAATCTGAGGCCAGCTGTACCGGCTGGACCAGCGAAGGTTTTAATTCATTATAGAGTTTGATGTGTGGGGTCCTGTTGAGGATCAGGCCATCGAGCATATCGTTTAACCCGTTCATAAAACCCAGGAGGGTGATAAACATGGTAATACTGAAGGTCACGCCAACTGCCGCCACCAACGTTTGCTTCCATCGCGCCATGGAGAGCGCTACCGCAATATTCACCAGGAGTTTATACCTCATAGATTCGGGAGGATGAGCACGTCTTTTTCACTGATCCCTTCCAGGATTTCAGCTTTCAGATAGTCCTTGATGCCAGTCTTGATCATGAGCGTGTCGCCGGCCTCTGTGATCACAAACTGATCTTTATAAATATACTGACGTGGGAGGGTCAGTACGTTCTCTTTTACTTCCAGGAGGATGTTCGCTTCCAATGTCAGGTTTGGATACAGCGAAGGTGGTTGCTTAACAAAAGCCGCTTCAACCAATGCTGTTTTTGAACGCTCATTTAGGATAGGGTTGACCTTCGTTACGACTGCGTCAAAAACCTGGCCTTTGTAACTATCCATGGTGACTTTTATCTCCTGTCCGGTTTGTATTGCAGTGATATCATATTCATCCACCTGCAATTCCAGGATAAAATCCGTGGCATCTCCAATGACAGCCATCGGTGTTTGGGTGTTGACCATTTCTCCCTGTTCCTTCAGGAGAGAATAGACTCTTCCGTTGATATTACTCGAAATGCTGAAATCCCCTTCATTTTTCATAGAAATCTGAAGATTTTTTTGGGCTTGTTTGGAGACTATATCCAATCTCCTTTTTTCATCAGCATATCTCAGTTTTGCGGAGGAGTGAACAGTTTTGGCATTTTTAAAATTGAGTTCAGATCTTTCGACTTCGTTCTTCGAGCCAAGATTCTGGGACCATAGGTTTTGCTGCCGTACCATCAGCAATGAATCATTCACCAATTTGCTTTTGGCCAGATCAATGTTGAGTTTGAGCTCCTCGAGTTTGTTCTGGTTTGACCTGAAATCCGCCAGATCTGCGGCGAGTTGTGCATTTTCACGGTAGAGGGTAGAGGTTTCATTGAGGATGGAGAAAAGCGGTGTCCCTTTTTTCACCGTATCGCCCTCATCAACCAAGACTTTTTGTAATAAACCATTGACGGTCGAAAATACCTGGTATTGGTTTTTACTCCTTAGAATGCCTGAAGCGTAAACGGATTCTGTTATGTTTTCCCTGACCGGTGAGGTCGTTTCAACTTGATCCTTGCAAGCCGCAAAAAAGAACAGCGGAATCCAGAGGATGAGGATTCTTTTCATAGTCCACAAGATAAGGGGAATATGGTTAGGATTGTTGTAGTGAGAATCCCGGAAGAATCCTGATTTAGGCTGAATAAATGGATTACTCCTTCCTGAAGTGCAGTTCAATCTCCACCGCATTGATCGTGCCGGCAAGGGTCAGTTCATCACCCGAAACTGTAAATCCATACGTTGCAGATGTTCCTGCCTTTGGCGTAATCGTGACCAAATCACAGGATTCATTGACGACATAGGCACCGATAATCATCTCTGTGCCTCCGATCAGGTAACTGATATCGAATGTATAATCGCCCTGAACTCCATCCAGTCTTTTAAACGTGAGTTCAGCTCCGGTGATAAAAATGGTATCACCGAAAAATTCTTCTCCGTCTTCTTTCCAGGATTCACATTGCCAGACACCCTCCAGTTTTAAACAATTGGATACTTCTTCATCTTTTTTACAAGCAAACGAAAGGGCAAGCCAAAGGCACACGCCAACAATTTTCATTGTTCTCATTATTCAAAATTAAAATGGTAGAAAAATGAAAAAGGGGTGAGAGACTAAGAGGTGGGCAGGACGAATATAGATAAAATTCATTTATAGATAGATTTTTATTTTTAGTGGTAAGCTTATCGGTTGATATGTTGATGGGTTGATAGGTTTATGAGTTGATTTGTTGATGAGTTTATGGGTTGCTTATGGCTTATAAAAGCTTATGAGTAAGTCGACAGATCCTGCTGGTGGATACAGTTATTATTTTGGGTTAGTAGCTTAAAAGGTTAGGAGGTTAGGAGGTGAGATTCGGAATGGTATATATAAGCATATAAGTCAATAAGCGTATAAGCTATCTTGTGCTATGAGGAGTCGAAGCATAGAGATTTTTGATGTGGCTTAAGAATTACTTCAACTTTTCACTCTTCACTCTTCACTTTTCACTCTCTTATCCCGGGGTTTCGGAAGCACATTGTTTCGCAGAAACATGTGTCTGGAGAACACAGGGATCGTCCCGGCTCAGCCGGGACGAGGGCAAACGCTTCTCACGTTCTCACGCTTCTCACGTTCTCACGGAGTGCGGTCAACTGAAAACTACTAACTTTGCACCTCCATGATTGACCTGAACGTCACAGAATCCCAGCCCCGGGCCAGAAAGCCGGATTGGCTGCGCGTCAAACTTCCGATCGGGGAGGAATACAAGAAAGTGCGCCAGCTGGTTGACACTTATAACCTGCATACCATCTGCCAGAGTGGCAACTGCCCGAATATGGGGGAATGCTGGGGTGCAGGAACCGCTACCTTTATGATCCTGGGCAATGTTTGCACGCGATCATGTTCATTCTGCGCTGTCAAGACAGGTCGTCCAAATGAATATGATGAGGATGAGCCTCGCCGCGTCGCTGAAGCTATCGCCCTCATGCAAGTCAAGCACGCTGTCATCACCTCCGTCAATCGCGACGAACTCAAAGACCGCGGTGCTGAGATCTGGTATCAGACCGTGACGAAAGTGAAGGAATTGTCACCTTCAACTACCATCGAAACTTTGATACCTGATGTCAAATCAAACTGGGATGCCCTGATCCGTATGATCGAAGGCGGCCAGGAGGTCGTGTCCCACAACATGGAAACCGTTCCAAGATTATATAGACTCGTCCGGCCACAGGCTAAATATGAACGAAGCCTGGAACAGATCCGACGTATCAAGGATTTCGGTAAACGCACCAAATCAGGGATCATGGTTGGTCTCGGTGAAACACAGGATGAGATGTTACAGGCCATGGATGACCTCGTGGCACATGGTTGTGATGTACTCACAATCGGGCAGTATCTGCAACCTACACCTATGCACCTGGCTGTCGCGGAATTTATTCACCCGGATACTTTCGTGATGTATAAAGAGGAAGGCATGAAACGCGGATTTGCTTTTGTGGAGAGCGGGCCTCTCGTGCGTTCGTCTTACCATGCCGAAAGACACTTGTAGCAAGGAGCAAGGGGCAAGGAGCAAGGAGTGTTTTATGTTTTGGATCGATTGGCGAAAAGCAGCGGCAGTTAAAAAAATGGATTTTGATCCTTGCTTTTTTGATCTGAAAGCCCATATATTTATTCACCAGTTCATCCAATGAAAACAAATTTTGACAATGCCAGTTGATCTATTACATCACACCCTCAAGAACCATTTTGGCTTTGATACCTTCCGGCCTCACCAGGAAGAAATAATCCACCACGTCCTTGATGGCGGTCACGCATTAGTGATCATGCCCACCGGTGGAGGAAAATCCGTTTGTTTCCAGCTACCAGCCGTGATGAAGGAAGGCTTTGCATTAGTGATTTCTCCACTGATTTCACTCATGAATGACCAGGTGCGCTCTCTGAGAGCTAACGGCATCAACTCAGGTGCTTTGCATAGCGGCACCAGTGCTGAAGAGAGCCGGGAGATCATGTATCATATTCACAATGGGACGCTCAAGATCCTGTATGTCTCGCCTGAGCGTGCACTCACGCCTAAGTTTCTAGAGTTTATCGCTCCACTCAAGGTATCTCTGATCGCTATTGATGAAGCGCATTGCGTTTCCATCTGGGGAAATGATTTCAGACCGGAATATGCTCAGTTACCCGGACTGATGCAGTATTTTCCCGATGTGCCGGTCCTGGCATTGACGGCCACGGCCGACAGAGCGACACAGGAAGATATAAGACAACAACTGAGACTAAAGGATCCCAAAACCTACTTATCGAGTT
Source organism: Saprospiraceae bacterium (assembly GCA_031402955.1). Classification (GTDB taxonomy): domain Bacteria; phylum Bacteroidota; class Bacteroidia; order Chitinophagales; family Saprospiraceae; genus Opimibacter. The sequence goes on along the minus strand of JANNSS010000100.1, from coordinate 17,931 downwards.
TTGAAAGACCAAACATCCAGTTGTCTGTCAGGGCTGGGATACAGCGGATAGAGCAGATCAGGGATTTTATCAAATCACGCAAAGGTCAGGCAGGAATCATCTATTGCCTCGCACGGAAAACGACTGAATCCATAGCAGAGACGCTGAAGAAATATGGTTATAAAGCGGCGGCATATCATGCGGAGATTGATAACACCACCCGTAAAAAAGTCCAGGAGGATTTTCAGTTTGACCGCCTTGAGATTGTATGCGCCACCATTGCCTTTGGAATGGGTATTGACAAGCCCAACATCCGCTGGATCATTCATTACAACCTGCCAAAGAACATAGAGAACTACTACCAGGAGATCGGAAGGTCCGGTCGTGATGGACAGCCTGCTGAGGCCCTGATGTTTTATAGTTTCAGGGATATCAGCGTATACAAGGAATTTATCGAGCAGAGTGAGGCAAATGAAACCTTCAAACGGGTCCAAGCTGAAAAGTTGGAGCGTATCTGGGAATATAGTCAAGCGACCAATTGCAGGACCAATGTGATCCTCAATTATTTTGGAGAATACCGCTCCACCGGATGTGGTCATTGTGATCATTGCCTGCAGCCATTGCAGGGATTTGATGGCACCCGATATGCCCAGATGGCTTTGTCTGCATGTAAGCGTTCGGGCGAAACGATCGGAATCAATATGCTTGTCGATGTACTGCGCGGTTCAGGTAAAAAGGAAATCTATGAACGTAACTTACAGCAGATAAAAACCTATGGAGCAGGCAAAGATGTATCCTGGAAGGACTGGATGCACTATATCACACAGATGATCAACCAGGGACTTCTTGAAATCGACTATATCGGTCATTCGGTGCTGAAAGGCACTCCATTGAGTGATGCCGTATTGTTTGACAATCGAAAAGTGGAACTACATCGCCAGGTGGAGGAGCTTGAAGAGCCTGTGGTTAAAAGGAAACCGAAGACGGTCAGATTTAGCGAGGGGCTGATCGACCGGCTTGAAAAGCTATGCCAGCAATTTGGAAAAGAGGAAGGATTACCGCCTTATGCCATCTTTCCAAAAGGAACATTAAGAGAGATGGCCGAGGTTCGTCCTTTTACCGTTGAAGAATTTTCGAGGCTGAATGGCATTGGAGATTTCAAATCCAAAAAATACGGACAAGCATTTGTGGATGAGATCAGGAGCTATATGACGGATCAGGATATCATTAAAAAACCAAAAGGGATGACTTATGTAGAGACGTTGCACCTCTTTCAGCAGGGATTATCTCCGGAAGAAATCGCTCAGAAGAGAGAAATGGCCGTATCCACCATCGCGATGCACCTTGCAAAACTCTATGAGAAGGGCGAGAATATTGATATTCAACAGTATTTGTTTCCTGATGATCTGGTGCTTGCACGACAGGGATGGAGAGCAAGTGGATTCAGTGAGCAGATGAGTAAAGTGAAGGAGCAGGTGGGGGATAGCCTCGATTATATAAGGCTCAACCTCGCCATGGCGATCGTCAAAAGAGAGAAATCACAGGGCTTACTTTGATCATGAATCCAACATGTTTTCCTCCTTCAGCAGAATGGATAAAATATTATTCATCATGAAATGAAATATTATTTGCAGAAGCAGGTTATATTTGAATGTTCAAATCAATGAGAAATATTTCTTGAATTATAATTCTAACCAAACAAAACGTATCAATCATGGACAATCCATCAGACAAGGATCAGGTAAAAACGGAACAGGCAACGCTCGCGTTTCCGGACGGACCCGTTGAAACCAATCCATCAGCACCTGAAAATCCTGCAGTTGCCCCGGCACCTGTAGTAGCAGCTAAGAAACCTGCGAAGAAGGCTCCAAAGAAAGCCAGGAAGGCAGCTACCAAAGCAGCTCCAGTGGCAGCACCTGTAGCGGCTCCTGCAGCAGCTCCTAAGAAAGCCGCTAAAAAAGCTACGAAGAAGGCTGTGAAAAAAGCTGCTCCGAAGAAAGCCACTAAAAAAGCTGCAACCAAAAAAGTAGCTAAGAAAGCAGCAACTAAGAAAGTAGCTAAGAAAGCAGCAACCAAGAAGGTTGCAAAGAAGGCAGTTGCTAAGAAGGTTGCTAAGAAGGTTGCTAAGAAGGTTGTGAAGAAGGCAGTTGCTAAGAAGGTTGCAAAGAAGGTAGTGAAGAAGGCAGTTGCTAAAAAGGTTGCAAAGAAGGTAGTGAAGAAGGCAGTTGCTAAGAAAGTTGCAAAGAAGGTTGTGAAGAAGGCAGTTGCTAAGAAAGTTGCTAAGAAAGTAGTTAAAAAGGCAGTGGCTAAAAAGGTAGCGAAGAAAGTTGCTAAGAAGGCAGTTCGCAAGGCAGTTGTTAAGAAGGTTGCTAAAAAAGCAATCCGTAAAGCAGTTGTTAAGAAAGTTGGCAAAAAGGCCGTTCGTAAAGCAGTAGCTAAGAAGGTAGCCAAAAAGGCCGTCCGTAAGGCAGTTGCTAAGAAAGTTGTTAGAAGGGCAGTTGCTAAAAAAGCGGTCAAGAAAGCAACGGGACGCAGAAAGTAAGATTCCTTGATAGATTGAAGTCTGTCATTAAATGGTCTAATCAGGATTGACGAGTAGTTACTCCCTGGTTGAGCAGATACAAGAAAGGTGAAGTGGATAGGAACTATTCCCTTCACCTTTTGTTTTTTCCGGGTAATGCGTTGAGAATTACTTTTGGTGTCAGGGATCCTGAGATAGTTAAGTTACATTTAACAACGGCCAAGGCTCACCCCCTTCTTTTTTCCCTATTTTTACAGCCTTATTGACCATTTATGAAAAGCATATTGATCATCTTAACGGTTTCATTTCTGACCACTTTGTCCGTGAATGGCCAGGGAATCGAATTTTACCACGGCACCTGGGAAGAAGCCATATTGAAAGCTAAAGCAGAGGACAAAATCATCTTTGTGGATGCCTATACGACCTGGTGCGGACCATGTAAGCGAATGGCTGCAAGTACATTTCCTGATCAGGCAGTGGGCGAACTCTTCAATCAGCATTTCCTGAGCCTCAAGATTGATATGGAAAAGGAAATGGGCCTGGAGTTCAAAAAGAAATTTCCGGTCAATGCCTATCCAACACTTTTTTTCATCGACGCTGATCAAAAGCTCATCAAACAAGCGGTTGGCGCCAAAAGTCCTGCCGACCTGATTGCCCTGGGCGAATCGATTATTGCCAAGTATGACCGGAGCACGAAGTACGAAGCTGCCTATGTTGCAGGTGACAGGAGTTATCAGTTAGTCTATGATTATGTAGCCGCACTCAATAAGTCTGGCAAGCCATCTGTCAAAATAGCCAATGACTATCTCCTCGAACAAAAAGATCTGACTACTCCTGAAAATCTAAAATTTATCCTGGAGGCCGCTTCCCAAGTAGATTGTCAGTGTTTTGATCTCTTCGAACAGTACAAATCTGACATCAGCAAAGTGGTGGATGAAGAGGTCATCAACGTCAAAGTGAGGCAAGCATGCAACAATACAGTCAAGCGGGCGATTGAATTTGAAAGCCCTGAACTGATTGGCCTCGCTGCAGATGCTATGAAACGCAATATTCCTTCCGAAGCAGATCGCTTCAGGTCAGATAGTGAGATCAGGTATGCACTGGCACTCCATGATATGTCACGTATCGAAGATCTCGTCAATACGCATGTCAAAAAGTTTATCAAAAATGAACCTGCAAGCCTCAATCAACTGGCGCTCGATCTGGATAAGTATGCCGTAGATAATCAGACCTGCCGGCAACTCGCCATTGAACTTTCGGGTAAAGCAGCAAAAGAAAAAGATGCGAAGCCCGAGTATATAGCTACGTATGCAAATCTGGTCTATAAATCCAATGGCAAGGCAGAAGCCTTGAAAATACTGGATGAGGCATTGCTCAAGATGGAAGAACCGGAGAGCAAAGATTATCAGACGCTCAAGGCGCTGAGGAATAAGATCGAGAATTCATAAATCCGATATTGAATGCCGTTGCAGGAGTTTGCTCCTGCGACCATGAGAATTCCAATGTAGACTCTCCATAGAAATTTCGTTGGGTATTCAGGTTGTTGCAGGAGCAAATAGTTCGACTCCGCTCACTACGACGCTCCTGCAATGGCACGATCCTTTGATTCCTACATTATGAGCCTAAGGATTAAAGCCTTGATTTGTAGCTTGTTAAATCATATGATATTAAAATTTAATATCGCCCTCCGCTTCACTATCTTTGCCGGTCCTTACGGATATAGCTATGGCTAAGAAACTAAACCCGGAACTCGAATCAACACACGCTTCAGATCACTCAGGTATCATCTACCTGGGTGGGATGTATCAGGATTATTTTCTCGATTATGCCTCCTATGTAATCCTGGAAAGGGCTGTGCCTGATATTCATGACGGTCTCAAACCCGTGCAGCGACGTATACTGCATTCGATGAATGACATCCATGACGGACGATATCATAAGGTGGCTAATATCATCGGTCATACCATGCAATACCATCCACATGGTGATGCAGCCATTGGTGACGCATTGGTCAATCTTGGACAGAAAGATCTACTCATTGATTGCCAGGGAAACTGGGGTGATATACGCACAGGTGACAGTGCAGCTGCAGCAAGATATATCGAAGCACGACTCACTAAGTTCGCGCTCGAGGTAGCCATCAATCCACAGACTACCAATTGGCAGGTTTCTTATGATGGTCGCCGCAATGAACCCATATGCCTGCCTGTTAAGTTTCCGCTGGTCCTCGCACAGGGTGTCGAGGGTATCGCTGTAGGTCTTGCCACCAAAATTCTTCCACACAATTTTGTAGAGTTAATACAGGCCTCCATCAAAGTACTTGAAGGCAAGCGTTTTAAACTTTATCCTGACTTCCAGACCGGAGGCATGATGGATGCAGGCGACTATCAAAGTGGTTTGCGTGGTGGTAAGATCAGAGTAAGAGTTAAAATTGACAAACTTGACAAGAGCACGCTCGTCATTCGCGAGATTCCTTATGGCGTGACCACAGGGACTTTGATGGAGTCTATCGTCAAGGCCAGTGAAAAAGGCCAGATCAAGATTAAAAAACTAAGCGACAATACTGCTGCTGAAGTTGAGGTCTTGATTGAATTGCAACCTGGTGTATCCCCTGACCAGACGATTGATGCGCTCTATGCATTTACGCAATGCGAGACATCGATTTCGCCAAATTCCTGCGTGATCATTGACAACAAACCTGTATTTCTCGCAGTGGAGGAAATCCTGCGGCAAAGCACTTTTTATACGCAGGAATTACTGCGTCAGGAATTGACCATCCGGCTTGGTGAGCTTCAGGAAAAATGGCATTTCGCGAGCCTGGAAAAGATCTTTATTGAAAAGCGCATCTATCGCGATATCGAAGAAAGCGAGACCTGGGAAGATGTCATCGATGTGATAGGTCTCGGACTTGCAAAATATATAGCGACACCTTCGTCAAAAACAAAAGGGGATAAGCGCCTGCTGCTCCATCGGGATATTACCATCGAAGATATCCAGCGACTCACAGAGATTCGTATCAAACGTATTTCAAAATACAATTCATTCCAGGCAGATGAGCTTATCCTGGGCATTGAAACAGAACTTACACAGGTAAGACATGATCTGGCCCATCTGACCGAATATGCTATTGCTTATTTTCAGCGATTGCTGGACAAGTATGGTAAGGGCAGGGAGCGTAAGACGGAGATTACCACTTTTGATACCATCCAGGCTGCAAAAGTGATTGCCAGCAATGCCAAATTGTATGTGGATCGGAAAGAAGGATTTGTCGGATACGGCTTGAAGAAAGATGAATTTGTCACTGATTGCAGTGAGATCGATGATATCATCGCTTTTCGTAAGGATGGCAAATTTATGGTGACCCGCATTGCCGAAAAAGTATTCGTCGGGAAAAATATCATCCATGTCGGTGTATGGAAGCGCGGAGATGAACGCACCACCTATCACCTGATCTATGTCGATGGCAAGTCAGGGAAGTCATATGCCAAGCGATTCAATGTGACCTCCATCACCCGGGACAAAGAGTACGACCTGACCAAGGGAGACAAGGAATCTAAAGTGCTTTATTTCGCAGCACATCCAAACGGAGAGGCTGAGCGTGTTGAACTGCAATTGACGCCTGGGAGCAGCGCGAGGAATAAAGTATTTGATTTTTATTTTGAAGAACTGGCCATCAAGGGACGTAATGCAGGCGGTAATATCGTGACACGTTACCCCATCCGCAAGGTCACCCAGATGGAAGTTGGCAAGAGTACACTGGGAGCGCAAAAATACTGGTATGATGATGTCAGTGGCAGAATCAATAAGGATGAGCGCGGCATCTACATGGGATCATTTGATACGGGTGATCAGTTGCTGACCATATTCAGTAGCGGTGAATACGAAATATCCGAGATCGATCCATCCGGAAAGGTTGAGATGAAGGACCTGCTGTATGCAGGCAAATTCAAGCTGAAGGCAGCATTATCAGCCGTGTATTACGAAGGAGAAAAGCAATGGACGATGGTGAAAAGATTTCTGATAGAAACGACGACTATCGGGCAACGTTTTAAATTTATCACTGAACACAAGGACTCCAAACTGTACTTTGTCTCCCTTGATGAAGACCCGATCGTAGAGTTTGGTTATATGAGTCAGCGTCAAAAAGTAGAGGAAGTATTTCAACCTGCAGAATTTATAGAGGTAAAAGGGTGGAAGGCGCTAGGTAATAAACTGGTGGATAAGAAAGTCATCAGTATTCGGGAGCAACCCAAAGTTGAGGAGAAAGAGGAGGAAACAGATGATGATACTACGCCATCATCTGGTGGTAAAGGTGCTGTGCAGGCAGATTTGTTTGGCACGCTGTCAAAAAAATTATCCGATGTTAAGAAGGAGGACAAGCAAAAACCTGCATCTTCGAAATCAAAACCAACACCAAAGGGTAAATCAAAAGGAGATGGTTCTTTGCATACCGGTGACACCATCGAGTTTGATGTATAGGGTAGCATAAGTGCACGGAAATACCAGAAAGTAATACTTGCTTTCAGGTATAATAAGGGTAATTTTTTGTAAGGCCTCTGCCTGTTTCGCAGAAAAATTTTTATAAATTTTCTCGTTTCCTCAACTAATTCAGGACCGAGTTGTTAAGCGATCCAATCTGCCAAAATCTCGTTTTACGGGACCAAAATAATGGGGATGGAAGCAATTTTGATGTCAGGCCAAAACCTTTTGGGCCAAATGTCATTTATAGATTGAGTAACAAGCAGACGCAGTTGACAAAGAAGGAATTAATCGAAGGTGGGTGGATTGACAAGTATGTCTTAGGACTGACTTCCGAGCAGGAAAGCGGTGAGGTAGAACGCCTTGCTATGCTTTATCCCGAGGTACAGGAGCAAATCAATCTATCCCGAAACAAGATCTGCGGAAATTTCAATAGAAACCTCACACAACCTGCCCTTCGTCATTCGTTTCTGACTAAGCGTAGAGTGATGTTTGGTTCAGCAGCTATCGTTTTTCTTGCGCTTGCCGGCCTCGCCTTTATCTGTAAGGAGCATTTCTATCTCAAAGAAGACTACAATTACCAGTGTGCCAAACTTGCTGAAGAACAAGCCAAGGTAGATAAGTTGTCCACGGTTTCCCGACAGGTTTCAGAGCGGTCCAATTTTATCAATTCCGCTACTACGGAGAGAATCAAAGTCAGAGGATGTGAATCCACCCCGGATGCGGAGGTTTTACTTTTTCAATGTAAGCTGTCAGGGAAAATGATGCTCCAGGTCGTAGATCTTCCTGCGTTGCCCACCGGTCATCATTATGAAGTTTGGGCAAAGCATGCAGATAGCACAACCTGGAAACTCGGACAAATACAGCCCCCGATCAAATACGACAGTCTATATGTGTTGGATCCTGCGCTTCATTTTGCATCTCTGCAAATCACAGACGTAGATCCGGCAAATGATAGCTCAGAGCCAGTTTGCATGGCATCGGTTAGCAAATAGCGCATTTTCTTTTCTTCTTTATGTTCATTTGTCGATAGCGTGAATATTGCTTGCTGCCGTATTTATGCGTATCTTGACAATAAAGGGTTATGAAACCAATTGTCATAGCGTCCTTGAATGTATATAATCAGGTTTTCCTAACTTCGATCGTATTAAGTCTGTTCCTTCTGTTTTCCTGTACAACCTCTAAGCAAGGGATGGCAGACAAAACAGAATATACCAGGGACGATATCCAATATAAAAACAAGTATGACATTGCTTTTGAGCAACATGAAAAACCGCTGCGATACTGGTACCACTATGTAGTTTCAAAGGTGCCCGGAGGATATAGGGTACGGGTTTTTCAACCGGACAGGTTAACACTGATCGAACAAAAAACATATTGCAATTCGGCGCTGACTATGCTGCATGGACCATATAAAAGTTTTTGGGACGATGGCTCTATCCGGACACAAGGAGCTTACCATAAAGGCAAAATGCATGAGTCGTGGTTGGAATGTGAACCTGGTAAGGGTAAATCTTCCTGTGGTCGATACAGCAATAATCAAAAACAAGGTGTATGGACATACATGGATACCACCGGATTGATGGAGTATGTGTATAGTTGGGAAGATGGATCCCGAAATGGAAAGTACTATGAGTACGATACACTGGGTCACAAGATCAATGAGGGCATCTATAGGGTTGATACACTGGTATCCATGGTGCACAACAGATCTTTAGTGAAGCGGCCTTATCTATTGAGTTGTCAGTCCGAAGAAGAAACAGAACTTTCAGCTTGCACAGAGGCCAGACTAAATCAGTTGGTCATGGAGGATATTAAGTATCCGCCGCAATCCCGGGAACTTGGAATTGAAGGACAGGCTGTTGTTCAATGGGATGTCCTGCCAGATGGTAAGGCCACCAATTTTCGTGTTCCAAGGACATTGAGTGATGAAATAGGCAAAGCATGTCTGGATGCATTTCCAAACCAGGAGGAATGGCTTCCAGCCACCTTAGATGGCAAACCTGTTAAATATACTATGTCGCTTGCGATCAACTTTTCATTGTAAAGGATTAGCCTGCCATTATAGAATTTGCGCATTTCAGTACTTCCGTAGGCCAAATAATCACCCTTTCAGGTGATGGCAGGATACCATCGCCGGGTATAATTTTGCATTGGTCATACAGATGCTTTTCATATCCTCATGTCAGAGAAGATTATTCAATACAGCCTCACTCCAAATACCCCGGAACACACCATGGAAGGCAAACCTGTTTGCAGGGTCATCAGATTGAGAGGCCCTGCAGGTGGTGACTTGCCCCGTAAACCTGGAATGAGGGACTTATTATTGGCGGTTCAAAGTGAAACTGAATCCCTTCTGGAACAGATTGAACAACATCAGGAAAAAAGTAAAGTACAATGATGAATCACGCTGTTCCACAAAAGCGGGTTACTGCCCCGGCAAAAATCCTGTCCCTGGATACAAGCAGGGTCCTTCAAAAAGTAACCCATCAGCATCCTAACTTAATAGGAAGCCCATATCCTCAGGGCCGTCTGGCCATACCGAGCCTGGGAAGGATAGACATGATTGAAATGGCGCACATCCTCTATGTGAAAGCTGAAAGCAATTATGTCCGGATATTTATCAAAAACCAGGGGCCAATCGTAATGGCAAAAACCCTTAAACAAGTAAACGCTGCCTTGACCGCCTCTGGATTCCTGCGGGTACACCAGTCTTTTCTCGTGCATCCCTCCATGATTAAAAGCTATCATTCAAAAGAGAGTAAGGTAATACTGGTCAGTGGGGATGTGCTACCGGTCTCCCGTTCGAACAGGAAACTCATTTCGTTTCATTTACTTCAGCAGTCCTGTATATAGTGGATTAAACCTATTTCATTGTCCTAAGTCTAATCACTATCTTTCAAACAAAATAGCATCAAAATGAAATCATCTTTTCTCCTCAGTCTGACCACCCTCATGGTGGTATGTTTTTCAATGGCAGCCAATGCTGCAGGACCATGGACCCTGTTAGGTAGCTGCAAGGTTCATGGGCACAAAGATTACGATGAGATCGTTGTGACCGGGTCTCAAGGAGATTTTAAGGCTATTAAATTGTTCGTACAAAATGAAGGCATTGACTTTGATCGCGTCGTAGTGCATTATGGAAATGGAAGTACAGACAGAATCGATATCCGGAATTTCGTGCCCGCCGGCGGTGAAACGCGTGTCATCGACCTTGCAGGTGCAGACAGGGTCATCCGTAAAGTTGTATTCTACTATAAGAGCAATGCGGCCACTGCAAAGAAAGGTAAGGTGCTATTGTACGGGCGTAGGTAACATCAACCTGAATAGTCAATGACTGGTATAGCGAATCCAGTCTTCAGCCGTATCAATGTCATGGAGTTTTTCCAGCAAGCACCAGGAGAGATTTGCTTCCTTTATTTTTTCAATTGTTTGATCCAACACGGAGGGCGTACTCCATTCGATATTAGCGAAGAGTACCGGATGGAGCACACGGCAACCTAGAAGATAATACCCACCGTCATCAGCAGGTCCAAGGACGATGTCCTTTTCATCAAGGGATCTGCAGCATGCATGCAGTATTTCCGGAGTCAGATCAGGACAATCACTGCCTATAATGAGGGCTTTCTTATGGAAGGATAAAACAAAGAAAAGTGCATTGGCCATTTTTGTTCCAAGGTCTCCATCCACCTGGATATGGTATGTGAGCCGGGCATCTCTTTCGCCTGCCGGAGGCAGTCCATCAGTATAAAAAAGATAAGCTGGAATTCCAGACCGGGTCACCATATCCAGCGTATTTGAAACCAGTTTTTTGTAAATCTCCAGGGCAGCTTCTTCGCCAAGCGTTGCTGCCAATCTGGTTTTTACTTTACCTTTTTCAGGCAGGCGTAGCAAAACCAACAGACCGGCATCAACAGGAAATGGCGGCATTAATCTTCTTCCTCTTTTTTCTTATCCGATGATTTACCCTTTTCTTCCTCTTTCTTTTCCTTTCGTTCGAGCAAGAGACCATTTTTAAGTTTCCTGGACACTATTGAATAAGGACCGGTGATTATTTCTTGTTCCGGTTCAAGGCCACTTAATATCTGAATGTATTCATTATCCTGGATACCGGTTTTGACTTTAACCATGCGTGCGGTATCTGCTTCATATACAAAGACCACTTCATCAATCTCATCACCGGCAGATGCACTTGAAGAAGTTTCACTTTTAACTATGGTTGAATCCCCTTCAGCTTTTTCTCTTTCACGTGTCGTTACAGCCTGGATCGGGATCGAGATGATATCCCTTTCTGTATTGGTATTGATATCTACTGTAGCAGACATCCCTGGACGGAAAGGCATTTTCTTATCTGTCTGACCTTCGTAGGATTCCGGCAGGATACGGATTTTGACGACAAAGTTGGTCACCTGATCTGACGTGAGTACTTGTGTTGCCCCGGTGTTGGCAGCGGAACTTGCCATTTCGGTGACGACACCTTTAAATTTTTTATCCAGATATGCATCTACTTCAATTGTCGCAGTATCGCCAAGGGAGACACGGAGGATATCATTCTCGCTGACTTCAACCTGCACTTCCATGCTGTTGAAATTAGCGATCCGCATCATTTCGGTACCTGTCATCTGTATCGTTCCTACGACCCGCTCACCTTGTTCTACATTAAGCTTGCTGATGATCCCGGCGGCTGGTGCGGCAATGGTGGTCCTGCTCAGGCTGGTTCTGATTTCCTTCAGGCTTGCTTCAGCGCTGGCTACATTAAACTGGGCAGATTGGGCAGATTGTTGCGAGGCACGAAACGTTGCTTCGGCTGATCGGAGGTTGGCTTCAAGTTGATCCAGCGTGGATTCAGAATTTTCATAATCCTGAGCAGAGATCACGCCATCGGCCTTCAGCTTTTTATTTCGCTCATGGATCCGCCTGGTGTTTTCGAGTTGTGATTTGATTTGTTCGATCTGGGCGGTTGAATTTTCAATCGCTGATTTTGATCTGGATACTTCTGATTTCGCTCCGCTGACACTGGCGTTAGCTCTTTCTACGGCGCTGACGTATGCTTCGGGATCTATCTTGGCCAGGATTTGTCCTGCCTTTACGGAATCGCCTTCTTCGACATAAAGTTCAACGATTTCACCACTGACATCAGAGCTTATCTTGATTTCTTTTTCCGGAAATATTTTACCGGAAGCCGATACGATCTCGCGGATCTCCCTCAGGGCTACTTTTTCTGTTTCGACAGATTCGCCTTTTGGTTTTTTCCTTGCTTTAATAGCGGCGAAAACAATCAGGAGCACCAGTAATATAGCTAATGTCCATAAGATCCATTTGCCGGATTTCTTTTTAGGTTTTGTCATAATGCTTGGAAATCGTTGATTGTGATTTTATTCGTTTGTGCTGTTTGATTAATCGAGTCGTATTCCGCGACCCATGTAGTATTCAATCACCTTGACCTGGAAGTAGTAATCATACTTAGCGATCAGGAGGTTACTCTCAGCAGCATCACTGCGGCTGCGGGCGCTGAGGTATTCAAAATTATTGAGGGCACCTACCGCGGCTTTACGGTCCGCGTTTTCAAGTGCGATTCTGGCTGCGTCAGAAGCAGCTTGTGCACCATCAAGCGATTTGCGTGCAGCTCTCGCTGAGGTGAGCGCATTCTGAATATTCGTCTTCAGCGTCTGCTTGATCTTTTCAGTTTCGATATCTGCATTGATCACACTGATCTTGGCTTTTTCTACACTTGCTTTCCCGCTGTAATTATTAAGGATGGGGATAGAGAGTGTCGCACCCCAGCCGTATCCGATGTTTTGATCAAGTTGAGTGCCATATCCAATCGGCGTGTATCCTGTTGGCGTATAATTATCTATTTCAAACAAGGCAGGATCTCCATTGATATATACCCCAGGCTGCTGAATCCGGTCAATGGTATATTCGCCATTAGGCAATTTGGCGAAATTGGACCAATTCGTTCCAAAATTTCCGCCGATGCTCAACGTAGGAATACGCTGACTCCTGGCGATATCGATTCCTTCTTCACTGGCTTGTTGGCGCAGTTCTGCAGCTTTGATTTGCGGCTGGTTTCCAAGGGCAATTGCATAGACAGATTCGAAAGTTTGATTTTCCAATGCTTCCAGTGTTTCTATATTGAGGACAGGTGTGTCAATCACCAGTGGATAATTGGCCTCCATGTACATCAGTTGTTTCAGTGCCAGGAGATTATTTTCAATCGCGTTTTGAGCGGTGATCAAGGCTTGTTCGTCTGTAGCGAGTTGCGCGAGAATATCATAACGGTCATTTTCAGGCTTAGTGCCGGCCTGGATCATTTTATCCAGATTGCTGAGCTGGTCTTTAGAAAGCTTAACTCTGTTTTCAGCTATATCCCCATTCTTATAGGCAAAGAGGATGTTTAGATAGGATAGTGCCACGTTAAGGGACAGATCTTCCTGGGCTTGTTGTATATCTTTTTCTGAAGCGTCAACATAGAAATCATTTTGCCGGATCGAACTGATGATGCGACCACCGCTATAGAGGACGACGCCGGTGCCAACACCAATACTCTGGTATAGTGAATTTTCGGTTTCGAAATCATTTGTCGCTGGATTGACTACTCGACCTACCGTAAAACCGAAATCTGAGCTCACATTGAGGCTGGGTATTCTCTCCCGGCGAAGTTGCTTGCCACTGATATCAAATCCTTGTTTGTTGAGTTTGATTTGTTCAATAGTGAGGTTCTTGTCGAGTGCTTCCCTGACGCAGCGTTCAAGGTCCCAGACTTCCTGGGCTTGTGTAGGGAGGTTCAGGAGAAGGAGGAAAAGAACAGAAAGCAAGAATTTATTCATTACACCTTGGTTTAACGGGACGATATTAAGGGAAGCAAAGGGATCCGAAAGGCTTTTTTCTATAAATGCCCTCAAATAACGGATCAATACCCTGAGATCAGTATTCATGGTACAAACTTAAGTAAGAAGCGTAAGAAAATGGTCAAAAGGGCTGATTTCAATAATAAGTGTCGAAGGTCAGGGCGCCTACAAGCTGGTCATACTGACCTCCGATTGGTCTGTAATAGGCCAGCAGGTTATATTGATTTTCGGTGGTGTACCAATTTCCCTCCAGGAAAGCAAAATCCGGGTTGCCTTTCTTGTCAGGTATCGCAAATCCATAATTATAATACCCTTGTTTGAGATAAAGCCGGCCGACATATCCACCGACACGCTCATCAAAGGTGAGTTTATATTCAGGGAGCATTTTCCAGTCGGTGATTCCTCCTACAACATATACGTCTTTGCTTAGCGCTTCTGGCATTTTTAAGGTGACGATGACTTCTGAGTAGTCTGTGTTGAGATTTTGTTCCCGGTAGTTAAATCGGTTCACCAGGTTAAGCGTGGAGGCCAGCGAGTCGGGGGGTATTCGTTTGCGTGTATAATCCCTATTATAGGGCACGAACATACCATTGAGGTCTCTTCTCCAGATATAGGAGAGCCTCGCGCGGGGTTCTGCCGGAATCAGGATGGTACTGAATCCTTCCTTGTACTCCTGGATATCCAGCACATCTTCTGAGCGATAGATCATGCTGCTGATGTCCATATTGCGATATTCTTTTCCGGCCTCGAAGGCGATTTTGCCCTGGTAATTGTAATCCAGATAACTTCCGTTTATGGTTCTTGGGGTGATATCTTCTATCCGGGTTGCCCAGCGGCCGTTTTGCATCAGCATGCAGAAAAATTCTGCGCGTGGGTTAGAGCAATTGAGGTCTTTTGTTTCGACCCCGAAGTCAATTTCCTGATGTGTATTCTGCTGAGCTACGATAGCGGCCCGGACGACGTTGGAGCGTATTTTTACCCTGTCTTCTGTTACCATAAACCGGCGTGTGAGGATCGGATCGTCTTCGTATCCGGATTCATAAACGACCAGGAGATAGTTCCCGGAGATTGACCATTTTACTTCTTGATTGGGGATCGTCAGATAATAGTTCAGATAGTCCTGGTTGGTACCTGAGGAGATATCGTATTCGCGTATTTCCCCTTCCCTGAAGCCGTTGAGGTAATCGAATTGGGAGAGTTCGGGTGTTGGCTGCCAGTGTCTGTCGCAGTGTATGACGGTGTAATAATAACTTGTACCTCTGCCATCCAGCTCATCGAAAGTGAGGAAGAGGGCATTCATCTGGCCGAGAGCTGCGATGGGTTGGGTCAGGGCTAGTCCGTTGACATGGAGTCTTACAGAACGAATATACTCGCGGTATACGGCGTCTTCGTAGGAGTCCAGGCGGGGTTGCGCTTGAAGAGATGAAAAGAAGAAGATGAAAGGTAAAAGGAGTCTGAATGTCAATATTGGAAGATTTTCTTCAAAAGATAACTGGAGCTTGAATGTCAATTTTGGATGATTTGCCTTGATTTTGATGATGTAATAACGTCAAAAGGAGGGGAATCGTTTGGGGAGTTGAGAGTGGTTGAGGGTGTGTAAAAAAGGGGGGTGAAAGAATGGGGGAGATGGGCAAAACAGGTCGTTAAAAAACAGTGTGGCACACCTAGGTGTGCCACACTGTCGTAACTAGTTGAAAGTCTGTTGCTTAGGAGCACATTTAACTAAATTTCAAATTTCATTTTCGAGCCCAATTTTCAAGCCTGTATCCATGTAAAATAGCTTGAAAAATTTTCTGTGATCTCTTTTGCTAATTAGTTGATAATGTGCAATTTAATTATTTGAAGATTTTTTTCAAAACCTCCGTTGGAATTTCCCTGGAACTGAGATTGAACATATCATTTTTCTGCAAGCTCAGAAGACTTTTTCCAAGTTCCAGATTGCAAATGGGCTCAGCTTTGGTGAGGCCTGCATACTCGCGATAGGATGAATATTCCCAGTCTTCGGGCGAAAGGACAAGGCCCGCTGTAACGGGATTGTTGTGGATGTAAATGAAGCAGGATAGTGAGTAGTCCAGGGAGTACATTTCATCAGATGTTTTTTTCCATTTGGTATTTTGCCGGAATAAAGAGCCACTCCGGGTATATCGTTTATTTAAAGCTTTGGCATAACTGCTTAAGAGGAGTTGCAGCCCTTTAGAAAACATGGTCATCTTAGGTCGTGGGGTGAATGGTTTATTTGTCAGGATATGGGTGCGTCGATATAGCTGGACAGACTTCTTATTCGCATGAATCAATAAATGAAAATGATTCGGCATAAGGCAATACGCCAGTACATCACATTGCGGTGAGATATATTGTTTTAGCTTGGAAAGAAATAATTGGTAATTCTGTGCGTCATAGAAGATACGCTGCCGATTATTACCACGGCTGTAGACATGGTAAATCTCTCCGGATTTGAGTTTCATACTGGTGAAGTATTTTAAAACAAGATGTCAAGATGACTGTAAAGTCATATCAAAAATAAGGGAATCAGACACAAGTTTTCTTCGCGCTTACATATTTATTTCCTTTGATGAAATAGCGCCATGGCCATGATGCGGCTTCACCGGCACTCTCGACACCAATCCTCGGTCCGGAGCATATTTCATTTGCAGATAAGGATAGTCCGCGGTCCTCGACCCAGACAGGGGTAGATGAAATCAGGGACACCCCGCTCCATTCGCTCGTTAAGCCCATGGCAAGACTCAGCGCTCCGGGTCCTTTGGTCAAACGAAGATCATCTTTTCCCATGTTCCTTCTTTCTGCCATGAACGCTATGCCTTCCGATGGCTCAAGAGCACGTATAAGGACAGCATGTGCATTGTCTTTGGGAGCAGTGACGATATTCATCAGGTGATGCATGCCGTAGCAGATATAGATATAAGCAACACCTCCGGTTTCATACATCACTTCAGTGCGTGGAGTACGGCGATTGTTATAGGCATGGCACGCTTTGTCATCCGGTCCGCGATATGCTTCGGTTTCAACTATTTTTCCGCTGCATCGAATACCGTTAATCTCCGTAACGAGATATTTGCCAAGTAAATCTTTGGCAAGCTCGGTAACATTAAGAGACTGGTAATATGAACGTGGTAATCTCTTTCCTGCAGGCATCTTTACTTCCTCGAATAATTGGGGGATTCTTTGGTGATGGTGATATCATGCGGATGACTTTCGCTGATACCTGCCGGCGTGATTTTTACAAAAGAAGCTGACTGCAGTGCTTCGATATTTTTTGCTCCGCAATATCCCATACCTGCCCTTAATCCTCCGGTATATTGTTGCATCACTTCATGTAAGGTGCCTTTATACGGAACCCTACCTTCAATGCCTTCAGGTACCAGCTTCTTAATATCATCTTCCACATCCTGGAAATAACGGTCTTTTGAACCAAGAGCCATTGAACCCAGTGATCCCATACCGCGATAAACTTTAAACTTCCTGCCATCGAGTATGATCGTCTCACCTGGTGATTCTTCACAACCAGCAAAGAGGGATCCTGCCATTATTGTATTAGCACCGGCAGCGATTGCTTTTGCAATATCTCCGGTATAGCGGATACCACCATCAGCTATAATCGGAACGCCTGTTCCTTTGAGGGCATAGGCTGCACTATATATTGCACTTAATTGTGGAACACCCACACCAGCTACGATCCTTGTAGTACAAATACTTCCCGGACCGACTCCAACTTTAACTCCATCTACTCCTGCGTCGACCAATGCTTTTGCTCCTGAGCCTGTTGCAACATTACCTCCGACAATTTCAACATGTGGATATTGTTTCCTGATTTCGCGAATCATTCTAAGCACACCTTCTGAATGACCATGAGCAGTATCTACTACCAATACATCTACATCTACAGCGATCAATGCATCAACTCTGTTCATCGTATCCGCAGCGATTCCAACGCCTGCACCAACGCGCAACCTACCACGTTCGTCCTTACTGCTGTTGGGATATGCCTCAAGTTTCATGAGGTCTTTATAAGTGATAAGGCCTGTCAGTTTATTATTGACATCAACTACGGGCAGCTTTTCAATCTTGTGTTTTTGAAGAATT
>JANNSS010000099.1:0-6228 GCA_031402955.1 Saprospiraceae bacterium | reverse complement strand
AGCCTCCGCCTTAGCCTTTTATACTTACCTTTGAGCATGAGTTTACAAATACTACTCATCATCGGCATGGGCAGCTTCATCGGTGGAGTAACGAGATACCTGGTATCCTTTCCCTTCCTGCATAAACAACCGCATGGTTTTCCATGGGGCACTTTGCTTGTGAATGTCATCGGTTGTTTTTGTATCGGACTGCTCTATGGCTATGCTGAGCGCTATGCCTTCCCCAAAGAATGGCGCCTGTTTCTCGCCACAGGTGTACTTGGTGGATTTACCACCTTCTCTGCTTTCTCCAACGAAACGGTGACATTGTTTAACAACGGGCAGTATGGATATGCCATGACGTATGTACTGGTGAGTGTGTTGATTGGACTCGCGCTTACTTTTCTGGGAGCCTACATCACACGAATTATTTAACATTCCACTGCCGACTGCCGACTAAAAACTGACCCTTTTCCCCACGACTTGAAAGTCGGGGCTATTCAATAAGATTTACCTTTTAAAATTGGAATTACAATTTGCCTACTGCTGATTGAGGACTGCCGACTGAAAACTGACCCCTTGCCCCGCGACTTGAAAGTCGGGGCTATTCAATAAGATTTACTTTTTAAAATTGGAATTACCAATTTGCCTACTGCTGACTGAGGACTGCCGACTTAAAACTGCCAATTGAGAACTGCTCAGTTTGCCCCTAAATCCCCTGAAGGGGACTTTAAACTACTAACTTCTAACTGCTCACTTATAACTGCTTTATCCTTTCCATATAACAACCGATAAAACGGCAGACTCACGCCTGTATTGATCAGAAAGAAAAACAGTACTGTAAATACGGTGCTGAATAGAATGAGTGAAAAACAAATCGCCTGGATGATATCCCCGTTGGCTACACCACTCTGAAACGGAAGTGTGGCCACAACCGCTGCACCAAGTCCCTTTGGAATCATACTGGAGATCACTGCTTTGTCCAACACAGGTGTGGAATGTGGCACGACCAATGGCACGTATAAGATACGCGCCACGCAAAGCACAAAGGTCATCACCGCTCCCCAAAGCAGCCAATCAAGACGATGTATCTGGATGCTCATGCCAATGAAAAGGAAAAAGAAGGTTCGTAGTAAAAATACAAGTTCGCTGAAAAAAGAACGCTCCGACTCCGGGAGGACAATCGCCCGGTCAGGGATAATCTTCTCCAGAAATTTTGGTTCCAGGTATTGCAGGTTACCGATCGCAATACCAAATGATAGTGCAGTCAGCGGACCACTGAAATTAAGGTACTCTGTGATACCATACAGAATCAATAAAAATGCCGGTGTTGAAAATTTAGTGCTTTTCAAATCCGGAAATCTATGGATGATCACCGACCATAAAAATGCACCACCGACTCCCAGCATCAATGCAATAATGAGCGACGCCACAAACTGCGAAAGCACCATGTTGATTTCGATCGTGCCGGTAATCATCAATCCGAGGATACTGATGGGTATAGCCAGGGTAAACACATCTGTCTCCACCGACTCCATAATGAGGGTAGTAGATGTCTTCGGGGTGACTGCAATCTTTCTCACCAGGCCCACGACCACGGCGGAGGAAGTCCCCCCTAATGCAGAACCTATAAATAAGCATGCCAACAACGGAATATCGAAAATGAAATACGTCAAGGTGGCCAGGACCGCCCAGGTTACAAAAAACCCAACAAGGGTAATGCCTGCTGATTCACGAAATGATTTCTTGACCTCCGATATCTTCAGATCCGTCCCACTTTCAAAAAGAATGAAAACCAATACCAGGTGACTAAATAATTTTCCAAAGGTGCCAAACGAACCCGGGTCAACAACACCAGAGATCGGGCCCAGCAACATACCAATCAACATCAATCCTAATACATCCGGTATACCCCTCTTCTCAAAGATCGCCGCCAGGTAATGCCCCCAGAAGATAAAAATCCCGATGAAGATAATGATGATGGCGGTTGGCATTGAAAATCAAGTGAAAAGTGAAAAATGATGCTTCGACTACGCTCAGCAACCAGAAAAATGAAATGTAAGTACAATGTAGTTGTTTTCCAATAGCTAACTGCTAGTTGCTAACTGCTAACTGCTAACTTATAATTATTGTCTGGGAGCCAGCTCTTCGTCCCACTGCGCATCCACCACCTCGTCGTCGAGCTTGAGGTATTGAAAGAAATCATTTGAAGAGCCCATCTCCGGATGTTTCGTCACCACAAAATATTGTTGATGCGGTGCGATTCGCTTTTTGAGTTTGATGCCGAAGGTTGCATACTTCTTCATCCATACCTGGACGTCAATCCCTTCTTTGAGCTGGATAATTACATCAGTAGGCTCTGGCAGATCGGGGTCAAGTGGTCGCTTAGTCGTGTTAGTCCATCTGGATTCTCTGACCAGGTGCTCGACTTTCTGAAACACCCTTGAGACTGGATCTGAAATCCTGCCATGTACAGCAAATCTACGCAAGCCATCCTTGTGTTTATAGATCATACTCATCGAAGGCAGGTCTGCAATTTCCGGCAATTCACTAATATCCTCTCTCCACCAGGTCCGTGGCTCTATGTCTGTGAGTAACTCATGCACAGCCTCCTGATCGATATCTGCATAATACCATCCCGGCTCAAGCAGATTTTGTTTCACTTCAATTAATCCACTATGATCATTGAGCAAGTAGAAAATATATACAGGACATTGTCCGAAGCACGGCCCCCGCTCATACTTGATCACCCACGGCTCCCATTGCGGCTCCGCATCAGGCGCTGCCGTAGATGTCTTTGACAAATGACACCCACTATTCACAAGTATTCCAACTACCAATATTAATATGCTCTTTTTCATAATCACTTAAATTGAACTACAAGACACTCACAATTCACAATTCACATTAAAGTCTCGCGCAACGCCGCAACGTCGCAACGCTTAGATTTTCCTTTACTCACGACTCACGTTTCACGACTCACGACTCACGACTTAACTCATCACGCACATTCAAGTTTAGCGCAACGCCGCAAAGTTTAGATTTTCCTGGCCGCTCACAACTCACCACTCATGCTTCGACCTGCTCTCGCGCAAACATGTGCTACAGCTCAGCAACCGCCACTCACAACTGACAACTCACCACTCACAACTGACTACTTTTCGCACAAACTCAACATCATCTGCAATCATCCTCACCACATAAACCCCAACAGCAACATTGCTGAGATCCAGCAAATAACTAAGCTGGTTTTTCCACTTGTCTTCAAGTACAAGTCTTCCATCTACGCTAAAGACCTGGACTTCGATTTTCCCCATCCATCCATCGGTGTTGTATATCACATAGGTGCCAGATGACGGATCATACGCCCAGACAAGTTGATCGTACCATGTATCAAATGTATCTGCATCAACCGAGCATGAACCCTCAACATCCAGATCAGGATAATACACTGTTGCAGAAGCCTGCATCAACGTCACCTGATCATGCGTGAATGCAGCAAGACATCGATCATCTGTAAAATCCATAAAATTCTGATACATATTACTCGTACCACAACTCTCCTGTAAGCCTTGTGGACAATCATAATAAGGACCTGATGCATTTGGCGTATCCTCGATTTCATCACTGTCACTGCAGTCCTCACTGGTACCCTGGCCCCAGATGTGTTTCAATCCAAAGAAATGGCCCATCTCATGTGTCAGTGTATGGCCTCCACTATAAAATCCTGAATTCCCTGCAGCACCTATAGAACCGAAATATTTCGGATCAATGACTAAACCAATCTCTTCAGAAAAGTTGGCCATGCCTGGAAAACTCGCGGATCCCAATATGCCTCCATACTCCCCTATCCAGATATTGATGTACCGTGTAGGATCCCAACCAGCCTTACCACCGAGCTCATCCCAGTGAATAGCAATCCTGCCACCATCTCCTGATTGCAATGCAATATCCTCAACGGTTGTAATGGTATGTGTAATCCCACTGGTGGGTTGCCCTTGCGGATCAACCGTAGCAAGACAAAATTTCATCTGCGCATCCCCTATGAACGTACGGAATTCATCACTGAGTTTGCTGAGATTATTTCCATGCCCTGCAAAATCAGCATTGAGTACATCAAGTTGCTGTATAGCCTGTGCTACCGAAACAGGTTGGACCGGCTCTCGCATGACGACATGGATAACCACAGGAAAAAATGATTCAGTGCGTGGTTCAACGTTCCCCTGATGGATGACTTGCTTCACACGTGATTGAAACAGTTGATACAGGGGATCATCTGTAGATAATCTGAATCTCTGATCTATATCACACCGAGTCCTTTGTCCCGCCATAAGAAGCGGAAGCAGAAGAAGCATATACATCAGTATGGTGCGCATGGCTATAGTATCAGTACAAAAGTAAGACAAAAGGACAGGACGGTTAAAACCCGCCCGAAGAATCATAATTGCCCCTCTTGTAAGGCACTTTAAGGAAATCAAATGTACCCGGCTTGACGTTGATGTTAAAGGCGTAGGTGCCCCGTGTAGGCTGCCAGTTGAAGGACAACTGCCAGCAATGCAGATCTCTCGATAGTCCGATATCCGGATATGTGATCTGTTTGGAAATAAAGTCATATCCGATGTTGCCGAAGTAAATGGACCAGTTAGGCGTGATTTCCATCCCTCCGACCATATTGATACTATTGGTAGTGACCATGTTGATATCAGGTCCAATGTCCCACATTCGGACTGCGCCAAATTCATGATTGATCGAAAACGCACTCAGCAGATCTTCAAATTTATCCCGCGAATCCGCCGGACGTCTTGGAACGGTGTTGCCTTCAACTGGTTTTCCTTCCAGAATTTTTTTGATGTCTCCAAACGTAAGACGAGTCGAAAAGCGTAAACGTAGCATTTCAAAACGCAATAACTTATTATCGGATTTGATATACAACATTGTATCTAATGCTCCATTTGCCTGCCTTCCGTAAAAAGAATAGGTGGCCCCGACAGATATAGTTGTAATACCCTTAAACAGTCTGGTATTACCGTTGATCCCAAGTGGACTGAATTTGAAAAATTCCGCAGCCATGTTATAACTTCCGCCCACACTGATGTTATCGAAGAGCTTAAGCTTTTTCTCCGTGCTGTCCTTTGAACTGAAATATTTAGCTTCAAAAAGATTGGTGAAAGAATAATTGAGATTAGCTTGTCGTATATCCGTTGGCCGGACACTATACATCAGATTATCAAACTTACTATATGGTTTGGTGGAATCCGGATAGAGCTCGCTGAACTTAACATACTGGTAATAGGAATCAGGTGAGGGTTGAGAATATGAAAACCCGACACTTGGTTTGATAACATGCCGGATACCCCTGAGCCAACCTTTCTTAAACTGAAGTGTACCAAATATCTGTGTGTTCATATTGATGCTCGCTGACATACTCCTGAACGGAACAAAACCAGTTTTTAATGAATCCCTCTCTACAATCCCATAATTAATCGTGTCCTTTTCAATCAGGTAGATGGTGGTCCCATCAGGATAAAAGATCGTATCGTTCTGAACAAAGTCTGTATCCTCCGGATCAAACTTAAACATACTATAGCGTGTCTTGAAAAACCAGGTCTCTCCATAGTCAATAGCCGGGGTGACATTGAAATATTTCAGGACATTAAAGTTGACAGAGGCATTTGCTTTGTGTTGCGTGCCATACTGAGCAGTTCGCCAGGTGATCGGATCGAAAAGGGTCGTGTCGGTGGCCGAGACTTGAGCCCGCACGGATCCGGCATACTGAAAAGCAATTTTTTCATACCATGCCTCAGGACCCAGTCTTTTCTGACTCTTGAATGGATAGATGCGGTTTAACCTGAAATTAAACTCAGGTGCATTGATCGTCACCAGATGAGACTGCGTGTTCTGACTATGATTAAGCGCCGCAGTCAATGAATAGGGCTTGCCCGAAAAGGTGCGACTGTAGTTAAAGTTGGAGGAAAAGGTATTGGTCAATGCACTTTGTGCATCATTGTAGTTGAGCGACTCAAAATCATTACTCTGGATATTGATACTACCGCCTATCGTCTGGTAAGGATTTGCTTTTGTATCCTGATTGTGGGTAAGGCGAATCGAAAATGATTTTTCAATATTCTCCCTGTAATCATTTGAAGGCTCCGTAATCCGGTATGAATAACGTAATGCTACATTGCCCCTGTACTTATACTTCTTAGCATAATTACTGGCGACACCTAAACCATACGTTCCATTGAAGTA
>JANNSS010000098.1:0-6403 GCA_031402955.1 Saprospiraceae bacterium | reverse complement strand
TTGCCACAGTCCAGACTCTTGTGTACGAACTGACTCCCATAATAAATACCACAATCCTGACCTGGCATAGGTGCCAACGCTGCATTCCAGTTAAACCGCAGGAATAATCCATCCGGGTGAACAGGTCTGACAAATTGGTTGAATCCCGTTTCTCGATCATAATATGTGAGATTACCCCCCTGGCTCATAGCCCAACCATATCTTGTATCTGACAATTTTGGAAGGACATCAAAGCCATCGCCAAAATATAATTCGCGCCAATCCTGATTACGAATTCCGCCAGCTTTAAGTGTAAATGCAGGACCCACCCATGAACCATTGTCCTGCATGCCACCATAAAGATTGTATGGATACTCCTGATCAACATTCACATGATAGAACTGACCGACAGGAATATTTGAACAGAAATACCAATTGCGTCCACCGTCTCTGGAAATATTTAAACCACCATCATTGCCATCAATGATAAAATCGGGGTTGTCCGGATGTATCCAGAATGCATGATGATCAGGATGCACACCTTTTCCATAGTCAAGGATGGTTTCAAAGGTGCGTCCTCCATCTTCGCTTTTTGAAACATAGGAATACAGATTCCACAGCCTGTTCTCATTTTTCGGATCGACATAGATTTCATGATAATAAAAGGGTCGGTTTCCAATATTGTTAGTTGTCAGCAGATTCCAGTGCTCTCCGCCATCCGTACTCCTGTACAAACCGTTTTCCTTGGCCTCAACAAGCGCATAAACTATATTCGGTTTCGATGGAGATATGGTTAAGCCAATTCTTCCTAAATGTCCTGCAGGCAGGCCTTCATCAACAGTGATCTTTTTCCATTTCTCACCTCCATCATAGGTTATATATAAACCTGATCCGGCACCACCGCTGACAAAATCCCAGGGCGTACGCATATGCTCATACAGCGCTGCAATGATCTTGCGTGGATTGCCAGGATCCATGACCAGATCTCCTACACCTGATTTATCATTTGAGTTTAGGATCTTTGTCCAGGTTTTCCCACTGTCAGTTGACTTGTACACACCTCGGTCTGTTGATGGATTCCATGGTGATCCACCTGCTCCAACATAAATTGTTGATGGGTCATGGTGGTCAATAAGTATGCGATGTATAACTTTCGTTTCGGATAGCCCCATATGCATCCATGTGCGCCCGCCATCCAGCGATCTGAAGATTCCTTTTCCACTGTTCTGAGAATTCCTGGGATTACCTTCTCCGGTGCCTACCCAGATTTCACTGGGATTCTGCTGATTTATTTTGATGGCACCAATAGCTAAAGAAGGCTGATCATCAAAAATAGCTTTCCACTCTACCCCACCATCGGTTGATTCCCATACACCTCCGGAGGCTGAGCCAATATATATGTGATTTGGAGCTGCATTCACAACATCGATTGCCGTAATGCGCCCGCTCATGCCTGCAGGACCCACATTCCGGATAGAGAATCCCTGGAGAATTTTGTCATCTAATGGTTGACCTGAAAGGATTGCAGTTGATACAGTGGCAGCGAAGAAAAGTAGTATTGATTTCATTAAAGTTATTTGTGAGCGGTGAATGGTGAGTCGTCAGGAATGAGTATATAAAAAGTTTGAGTCGTAGCTCAACCTAATCTGTCATTTAAATAAATCGCTATCAAAATAAAGCTCCATTCAAGATTTCAGGATTTTGAAAAAGGCCAATGATTATTTTCTCTATCCAGATCCAACATACGTAAAAAGGGGTCAATCGAAATGGAGATAATCTGTTCAGCGGCAAAAGGTAATTGGAACAAATAATAAGGGTTAACCCAATCCCAGTCTGGCAGCACCTGGTAAGGCTTATCGCCAGGTCCATTTTCTACTTTTGCCCCCCGCATGATATCAAGAGGGATGGTATAGTATTGTTTTGCTCCCCCTTTGATATTAACCATTACATCAATTGGCATCGGCATAGCGGCAAGGCGAGAAAGGATGATTGCAGACTGGCCCTGATAATTAAATACAGAATCAATCGCATAGTCAACCGTCTTTGTGGAATTCACCAAATAATCTATATACCAGTCTAATTCAAGTCCGGATGTCCTCTCCATAATACGGATGAAATCATTATCATCCGGGTGTTTAAACTTCCAGTTGTTAAAAAAATCAAGCAAGGCCCTGTCAAATGCTGGCTTACCTATGACATATTCAAGCTGATGTAAAAACAAAGCGCCTTTTTGATAAGCGGCATCACCATATGCGCCATTATTTTCAAAGTGGTCTGCATGCGTTGATAATGCTTCTTCAACACCCGACATCACCAGCGAAATATATCCATTGTAGAAACTTTCATAAGGCATGGGATCTGGATCACCGGGGATCAGCCCTTTTGATCTGAGATGATTCATGACCCGTTCGGCAGCATAGTTTGTAAATCCTTCATCCATCCAGTAATAATAGCTTTCATTAAATCCGAGGACCATCTGGTACCAACTGTGCATTACTTCATGGACAGAAACTCCGACCAAGCTGGTCAGTGATCTATGCCCTGTGATTAAGGTTGCCATCGGATACTCCATGCCGCCATCGCCACCCTGTATAAATGAATACACAGGATAGGGATACTTTCCAAAATGCTGATTGATATATCGCAATGCTTCCTCCATGATCGGAAGAAGGGCTTGCCAGTTTTCGTTAAAAGTTTCATGGGGCTGATAATACGAATGGAGCACCAGGCCATCGGCACAGGTATGAACATCATGTTTGTAATCCGGATCTGCTGCCCAGACAAAATCGTGTACATCTCTGGCTATGTAATGCCAGGTATTCGTTTGGTATGCAGGGTTTTTTGTTTCTGAAAATCTAGCGCCTGCATTATTTACTTTTTGCAATACACCTGATGCAGCTACAGTATAATCGGCATCCAGTGTAATGCTGACATCGAATTGACCCCATACACCATAAAACTCACGAGCTATGTATGGATCTGCATGCCAGCCCCGCTCATCAAATTCACATAGCTTTGGATACCATTGCGACATAGAGTATCGTATTCCCTCTGCATTATCGTGTCCTGAGCGTCTGATCTGAACGGGAACCTGAGATTCATACTCCATATAAAACTTTACCGATTGGCCTGATCGAATTGGCCTGGAAAGCTGAACTTCAAGGATGGTTCCCTGAATGATGTAATCAAGTTCAACTCCATTCTGGGCTAGCTTCACAATCTTATGATACCCGATTTCTTCCTGTGTCAGCCTTGAAATCCTGGACCCTACCCTGGGATCTGCATCCGCAAGCGTTCTTGCTCTTATATCCATTGCGCTGCCAGGCTGGAAGGCATTGAAGTAGAGATGGAAGAACACCTTATCAAGTGTTTCTGGAGAGTTGTTTTTATACTGGATGGTTTGTACGCCCTTAAAGCGGTGGGTTTCGACATCTAGACTGACATCGATTTTATACCTGATCTCCTGTTGCCAGTAGGATTTGTCCGCTGGAACGCCAGCGATTGACAAACAAGCACTTAAAAGGGCTGATACAAGACAAAAACCTGAAAATAATCTGCAGGACATAGAAATCGATATAATTTTCGAAAAGTAACAAACATTTAAGGGGTAAATCAATCCAACCCCCCTGTTACAGCCGTAATTATACAAACTGGCCGGAATTTCTGATTCATTTAATCAATATTCGAGCTATTTGGATAAAAGAATCTTATTACATTTGGAGCAACATGAATCAAACCAAGGCCATAATAATTTCATTGTTGATTGTCGGGATTGGAAGCAGGTTGATTCCTCACTACCCCAACTTTACCGCCATTGGTGCCATTTCACTTTTCGGAGCTGCTTTTGGGACGAGGAGAAGTATTGCGATCGTCATTCCTTACCTGGTCATGCTTTTCAGTGACATGATCCTCAATAATGTCATTTATGCCAACATGTACCCCGAAGATTACAAGAGTTTCATTTTTTTGTATCGTGGGGCTTTGTGGAGTTATGCTGCCTTCGGGATCATTGTGATCTTTGGATATACCCTGTTCCGCAATGGGGTTGACCTTTCAAAAGTGATTTTCGGAGCTCTTGGCTCCTCCATGATTTTTTTCCTTCTCTCTAATTTTGGGGTCTGGGCTGCTACCGGAGCCTATACTGTCAATTTCAGTGGTCTCCTTGCCTGCTACACTGCAGGGTTACCCTTCATGATCAACCAGGTCTTCGGTGATCTGTTTTACAGTCTGGTCCTCTTCGGTGTCGCTCTACATGTATTCCAGCTAAAGCCAAAGCGCTTGCTTGCGTAGCTATCAGTCGGCAATTCTCAGTTCGCAGTCCGCAGTCTTCAGTCTTCAGTCCTCAATACATAGTGGAGCAGTTATCTGACTTTACATTCTTTTACTAAACGACTATTAGCTGTTCAATTCAGATTGCAGAATTCCGACTGCACAATGCCATGTATTTCCCTTTTAATTAAATATTTCGCAAGGAGGTCACAGAGTCCACGGAGGGAACTTATAACTTCTGACTCCTATTTCCTGACTCCAGCTTCCTATTTCCTATTTCCTTAAATATTTCGCACGGAGATCACAGAGTGCACGGAGTAATTTATCACTTATTGCCAACTGAGATTGCCAACTGAGGACTGCCAACTGCCAACTGCTAACTGCTCACTTTTCACTCCTCGGCATCCACTTCACTTCTTCAATCCCTTCTCGCATGCCGAGCCATCTGGCCAGTACAAAGAAGAAGTCTGAGAGCCTGTTGAGGTATAAAATGATGATAGGATCTACTTCAGATTGATGAGCAAGGGTGACGCATCTTCGTTCTGCACGCCTGCAAATGGTTCGGGCCAGGTGAGCGGCACTGACAGACGGACTGCCACCGGGCATAATGAAATGCTTGAGGGTGGGTAATGTGTCCTGCATTTTATCAATAGATTGCTCGATGAGTTTTATATCCTCATCCAGTAAATCGGGAGTGATCATATTTTTGCCTGGTTCACTCGCCAGATTTGATCCAACGGTAAACAACCTGGACTGAATCGTCTGGAGTAAATTATCAATCTGCTTATCAGGAATGGTCGACATCAGCCATCCGATGACCGCATTCAATTCATCTACTGTACCATAGGCTTCAATGCGTATATGATCCTTGGGCAAACGGGCTCCGCCAAAAAGGCCGGTGGTACCGTCATCGCCTGTCTTGGTATAAATTTTACTGGCCATGGATTAATTGATTTCTCAGGAGGCTCCTGCCGTTTCGGAAAATGAAGTAATATAATTCGGATTGAGCGCGTCGGATTCCACAAATCCGTCCCTCAGCTTAACTACACGATGGGCATAAAGGGAGATATCCAGCTCGTGTGTCACCAGGATAATCGTGTTGCCTAGCGAATGGATTTTACCAAAAATCTCCATGATTTCGAGGGAAGTTTTGGTATCCAGGTTTCCTGTTGGTTCATCTGCGAGGATGATGGAAGGATTATTGACTAATGCCCTGGCAATGGCAACACGCTGGCGCTGCCCACCCGACAATTCATTTGGCTTGTGATACATCCGGTCGGTAAGGCTAACCTGTTCAAGCACATGCTCTGCAATCTCCTCTCGCCTTGATCTCCTCATACCTGCGTAGACCAGCGGTAAAGCTACATTATCGAGAGCCGAAAGCCTGGGCAGGAGATTAAAAGTCTGGAACACAAACCCGATCTCCTTATTCCGCACAGCAGCCAATTCACCATCACTCATTTCACTTACCAACTGGTTGTTGAGGAGATATTCTCCGGTGGAGGGCGTATCCAGACAACCCAGAAGGTTCATCAATGTACTTTTTCCAGATCCGGAAGGTCCCATCAGGGCGACGTATTCATTTTTTTGGATTTCCAGGGTCACAGAACGCAGGGCATGGACTTTTTCCATCCCCATGATATAGGTCCTGGAGAGTTCTTTGACAGAAATAATAGGTCTGATCTCTTGCATAGCTTCAAAAGTATGGCTTTTCAACCTTGACATGACAATTATTTGGATTATTCGGGGTATTCAATCGCCGAAGCTTTTTATTTTACGACCTTATACCCTCGTTTAGTATACCAACTGTAATGCAAAAACACAAAACATTGATAAAGCACGTGGCTGTGGCCGGAAATATTGGTGCCGGTAAGACTACCCTTTCGACCCGCCTGGCTAAGCATTTCGGCTGGGAAGTGCACTATGAGGACACGACCAACAATCCATATCTCAGTGATTTCTATGATGATATGCACCGGTGGTCATTTAACCTGCAGATCTATTTTCTCAACAGCAGATACCAACAGATCCTCCAGATCCGTAATGGGGATAAAACCGTGATCCAGGATCGAACGATTTTTGAAGACGCTTACATCTTCGCGCCAAACCTCCATGAAATGGGTTTGATGGGTCGAAGGGATTTCGAAAATTATTT
>JANNSS010000097.1:0-13926 GCA_031402955.1 Saprospiraceae bacterium | reverse complement strand
CCTGTAGTGCAAACTGCAGGGCTTTTTTTTGCCCTTTTGTCAAGAGACAAGAATGGAGACGATTAAAATGCTGTAAGCAGTAGTCAGTAATCGGTATTCAGTAAAACTTGTAATCAGTATGCAGAAAAACTGTAATCAGTATGCAGTAAACAATCATAGTGTTTAATGACGCCGAATACCGAATACCGAACACCGATTACTGAATACCGATAACCTTACAGGTTAGATAGGTGCTTTGCGGCAAAATGAGGATGCTTTATCTATCATTGAAGAAATCATTTTACCTATAGTAAAGCATTTCTGCAAAAGCTCTTCAGCTTTTTCAGGTTGAAGGTATTTACAATCCAGAGCCGTTTCAATCCAATGCTGGGTTTCTAATTGCTCTCCATCAGCATCAGTGAGTTTGCTGATAAAGTGCCTTTCATACCTTCGTTTACCCCAAGCCTCTGCTATCTGACCTCCAATTGATCGGGAAGCCCGCCGGATCTGATCTGTAAGGGAATACATTTCCTCTTTTGGAAAGGTCTTTGAAACATCAAATATCTCCTTTGCCAATTGTCTTGATAGTTTATATACTTCAAGCTCCCTGAAACTTTTAACATAATCCATATTTTGTTTTAACTGGTTACTTATGGTATCTCTAAATTAAGGTTTTATGTTCTTTAATACACTAGATATTCTGTTATCATTAGATTCGAAATTCCTTGATCAGCAGTTGGTTTAATGAGCAAAATTCGATATTCAGTAAATAACAACTTACCTTTAAGCTCGGATAGAATCCTTCATAGTGAATGCCGCTTACCACTTACCATATAAAGCTTACAGACTCCTGAATTCCAGCTATCGCTTACCGAATACCGAATACCGCATACTGAATACCGCAAACTGAACACTTGGTTCCTTCCATTTTTTGACATCCACAGAATTTACATGCATCCAATTCAAAATCAAAAATCAATCGCAGAGGTATTCTGGTGGATTTTTACACTCCTGGTCATCACTATCGTTCTCTTCCCCATCTGGGACAATGACATCGAATTCCCATTCTATTTTCAGAATGCATTCCTGATAGCCATTTTTATCACATTTACACGCTATATCTTTTTCTTACCTCTCACCTTCATCGCACGTAAGAAGTGGATCAAGGTCGCCATCATCCTCAGTGCAGTCATTTTCTTTTTCGTCATGAGCACCGCCCTCAGCGATTTTCGAAATTATGTGGACGAAAGAGGCCTGCAAACACTGGTCAACCATCTCCATGTCACCAAACAAACGCGCATCATTGAGTATATCAAAAATGAAATGATCTTCTTTGGCGTCGGCGGTATCATTACCGGCATTATTCTTCCCTTCCGCATGATTATATCACTTTGGCGGATGCGCAATATGGGCACTGTTTAGATCTCCTTTTCCTATTTGCGGCTGACCAGTCCACGGAGAAATTCTATCTCACTTTTCATCTCTGCAATCAGTTCAGTATAAACCTGAACGACCTCTGGATGCACAGGGGAGTACATTTTATCCATGTGGACCGAAAACGGATTTTGAGGCAACTCACTTGTTCCGGCACGATCCAGCAACCCATGCACATCCATGTGCAGGATATCACAAATGTGCAGCAAGCGATCGACACTCATAGACGATTTGCCCGACTCCAGATTGGCGTACGAGGACTGTACCATGTCCAGCATCTCCGCCATATATTCCTGGGAGTATCCTTTGGCTTCGCGGACAGAACGGATATCTTTTCCGATCTTATCTGAATAGCGCATAAGATTATCTGTTTAACTGATGAAGTATTCTGTTTTCCGATAGGAAATATAAGGTTTACAGACCAATTTTGAAACAGGAAATTAAAAATTTCTTGCGCATCACATTCTTACTTCACCGGAGATCGTGGATGCGGAAAAACCAAAACCAGTTGAAAATGAAGTCAGGCTTCCTCATGCTCTGCATAGCCTTATGCATCAGTGATCATTCCTCAGGGCAGTCCGCTGAGACTACCGACCAGGTCATAGAAGGCGGAAAACTAATCGTCGAATTAGTCAAAGCCCTCAGCGTCAAAAAGGATGCTGACAAGGACTCGGGATGCAAAGGGAAATACGCTGACCTGTGTATCGAAAATACATCTGTCAATTCTATTACCGTCTACCTTGAACACAGGGTCTCCGCAGAAAAAAGGGAAGTGGTGATTCTCCCGGCAGGCAAAGAATGTGCACTGCAAGCCCGCATTGGTGTATGGACCTATGACCTCAGGAACACAGGTGCAGTGCAATCACTCCGCAAGGGGGACTTAATGATCGAGGGGTGTAATAATCTGGTGATGAACATTAAATAAGCTATCAGTTTTCAGCTGTCAGCTTTCAGAGGTGATCGACGGGCCTTTGCTAGGGATACAATTCAAGTTTACTTAAAATACTCTATTGAGTGCATGTAAATCAATTAAATAAAGCATTGCCATTAGCAGCTGTCTTCTGATAGCTGACGGCTGACGACTGAAAGCTGACAGCTCCACACGTGGCTCTATCAGGTCGGATCTCCTGGCGCCGGGAATGAAGACCTCTCCATAGCGTAGCGGGCAACCGAAAACCGCTTGATCAAGAAGTAGGATATCGCTTCCGTGTGCCGGACGCATCGGAAGCAAATTTTTAATAACTTCATCATGAAAAACAGATTTTTCATTAAATCAGCCATTGTTCTCGTATGTCTGAGCATTCAGTCTTTATCCGTGATTGCCCAGCAATCTGCGACAATCGGCGAAGTAAGGAATGAAAAGGGGGTGATTACAAATAGTATGGAAGCAGAGAAAGTGTTGAAAGGCGGACTAAGCGCTGCTGCTAAGGTGTCAAACCTCCGAATCGAATGGGTAGGAGATACTGAAAACAAATTCTATCTCATTGGAAGTATTTCGGAAGACGGGGTCTCCGCCAAAGCAATTCAATTGGAGCAAAATGGTCTTCAATTGCGCGCCGTTGGAGGGCCAGGTGTTGAGATGACTTGCACTGGGGTAAATTGTTCAAGGTGCGACCTTTCACTTCGAAAGTTTAAATTTTACTGTGTTTGTGAAGAATCCAATAGGCCCGGAGAACAAGGCTACTGTAATATGACTTCCAAATTTATCGTGACTCCATGGTAGTTTAAAACTAGATCAATAAGCAGGGCAAGTAGAGAATTGCCCTGCATTTCTTATTTTTATAGAGTAAGTAAAAATGCAATCATAATGAAACACACATGGTCTGCCTTGATTATTTTCTTCACTTGTTTATGCTCATTCACTTTCTTGTCAAGCCAGGGAAATGTATTGGAGCTCGTTGAAAAATCTGTAAACAAACGGTCTCAGTATGAATCCATGTCTTATACATTGGATTTGCAGTTTAAAATGTTTCATATGGAGGATACCCTGACACAAACAGGGCAAGTGGAGTTGAAAAGAAATTTGAATGACACGATATATGGTGGACTCTTTATCATTAAACTTGATACCCTCTGGTACGCATACGATGGCAATCAGATCGTTGAAGCAGTACTTCCTGATTCCAGTATAACCATTGGAGATGCTCATCAGCACCCTGGTTTATGGATCAAGTCTACCTGGCTTGATAATTTTATGGATTACGGATTTCTGAAAATGACAGCAGGGCCAAAGGTTTTTTTAAATGATGATTCTATCACAAAAGAATTTTCAGATACAGTCATTGCCGGATGGCCATGCCAGGGAATTCTATTTAAATTACCTGATCATGAGGATTTTTCGGATCAGCGATTTTTTGTAGCCATTGATACGCTTGAGTACATGGTGAGGTCACGAATGCATTCCGTTTTTTATCAGGGAAATGAACAGTATACAAACTGGCTCTACACTCAGATCAGCTATGACAACAAACCAAATATTCCTAAGTTGGAAGGAGATTTTATAGCTACTTTTAAAAAACTAAAGCAATATAGTTCTGTAAGCTCCATGCCCGAGGAGCAACCAGTATATGATTATGCACAACTGACTGGTAAGCCGTATAATGCGGATGATATTTTCCAATTGGTGGATATAAAAACTAATTTCATTATCCTCGATTTCTGGTATACCTCCTGCTACCCATGCATCAAAGGGATTCCATCGGTCAACAGGTTATACAGGGACTACAAGGATAAAGGCGTTGCAGTGTATGGTGTCAATATGATTGATGATGAAGTGAAAAGTAAGGCACGCCTTGAAAAGTTTTTTAAAAATAATCTCATGGAATATCCCCCGATTATGGTTGATCCTGCCATGGCCAATGAGATCGGCATCAGATCATTTCCCACCTTATTGGTGTTAGATAAGGACTATCAGATTGTATATATGGAGGATGGGTTTAGTGAGCAACTCTATGAAAAAGTTGCAGCTTTTTTGGACACACGGCTTTAGCCTGGAGTTGTAAATACCTTTTATGAGATGTCCCTGCATCAATGGTGGGTATGCTGACTTTTTGATGCGTCTGGTTTGACAGCGGTATATGAAAGTGGTTTAGGTGAAGGTGTCCCTTGAGAGATTCCATATGCCTTATTGATTTCCATTCCTTTGAATTCTTCTACCGGGCAATCTTTACAAGGCCATTGAACAGTAACACTATTGATGGAAGTAGATTTTCGAAGTCCAACTTCCAGTGCAAGGCTGTTCGCACCAAAAGATGCACCTGATGTTACAGTCCTGTATATTTTTCTTTCCTTACCACCTTCCTGAACAGAGAGCGCCACCCGGGCTCCAATTGCAGCTTTGTTGGCCGTCGTCCCTTCCAGTTTCAATACAACCCAGTTGTTGTTATGCTCATTGGGGTTGTCAAAAAAGCAATTGTAAAAGAAGTCACCATCATAGGCACCTCCAATCACAGAATAAAGATCCTCATCACCATCATGGTCCCAGTCCCCAAAACTAACCCCATGGCCTTTTTGAATATTGGCAAAACCGCCACTGTAACTCACATCTTCAAACCTGCGGCCTTCCATGTTGAGATACATTTTATTTGGCACAAGGCTTTGATAGAGTGGATTGCCCGTAGCCAGATAATAATCCAGGAAACCGTCAACATTGATATCCCCAAAACTACATCCCATCGTATAGGCTACTTCATGGAGTCCCATCTGATCACTTACGTCTTCAAATTCCATGTTCCCTTTGTTGCGGTACAATTTTGGAAGAAATGTTTTATCTGTTTGTCCCATATGATCCTTCATCCACATGATCGCTGGAGATTTGTCATTGGAAAAAGCTGAGACAAAAAGATCTTCATTTCCATCATTGTCAAAGTCAAAATTAAAGCATGGGAAGCTGGATTGCGGGGCTTTGACATTGGCTGTTGGACCTGCAGGAAGAAACGCCTTTTGTCCTTTAAAACCCTGATTGATCATAAGCATGTTGCCATTGGTAAGGCTTGAAAAGTAGATGTCCGGATAACGGTCGTTATTGGCATCCACCGCCACACAACCTTTATAAAACTCATTTTGTGTAAGGCCGTATGCAGCAGACTCATGCGTAAAGGTGCCGTTTTGCTTGTTGATGTATAAATCGATTCCCCGTCTGTGATCCCCGATAGATTCATTGGCTACAACCAGGTCAAGCCAGCCATCAAGATTGAAATCAGCCCATGCAGAAGCCTGGGTACCTGCATGATGGGTAAGGCCGGCTTGAATGGTCACATCCACAAATGTACCTCTGCCCGTATTCATCAGCAGTGTATTTGGGATATCCCCTTGCTTCATGTACCAGGCACCTCGCATGATGTACAGGTCTATCCAGCCATCATTATTGAAGTCCGTTTGGTTCAGATGCAAACTGCCCAGGTGTTCTATAAGGCCTGATTGTGCGGATTTGTCCGAGAAGGTGCCGTCGCCGTTATTGTGATAAAATAATGTTGGATCATTATGATTCCACGATGTCACTACGATATCAAGCCATCCGTCGTTTGTAAAGTCCTCCATGACCACCCCTCCCGCACGAGTGTTCCGATTAACACCAAGTATGGGAGCTATATCTTCAAAGCGCTTCATCTTAACTTTGTTGGTATACCAGGAAGGATCAATGCGCCAGGCTGCCGGTACTTTGTCAGGATATTCACCTAAGGTCTGGTAGGCGAGGTTTAACAGGTATTTGGCTTCAAGATCGTCAGGGAACTCTTTTAATATGGTTTCGAATTGAACGATAGCTTTTCGTGAACCAACTTGTAACTTGTGAACTCCATCTCCCTTTATGGGGATGAAACAGGACTCATGATTATGGTTTTGAACACAATTTTCAATTTCGCCATGACGGAGATACGCCATCCCAATG
This sequence comes from Saprospiraceae bacterium, assembly GCA_031402955.1. Classification (GTDB taxonomy): domain Bacteria; phylum Bacteroidota; class Bacteroidia; order Chitinophagales; family Saprospiraceae; genus Opimibacter. The sequence continues at coordinate 7,625 of JANNSS010000097.1, read as the reverse complement.
ATGAAATGAAGATTTCTCCGGTCCTTTGGATCCAGTTTAATTTGATTAGTCAGGATGGTATTGTAGGTTATTTCATATTGCTTGAGAGACTCCAGTGATTTTCCAACCTTTAAAAGTTCAAAGGCATATTCTATTTCCAGGTTGATTTTTTTTCCGGGATCCATTTCTTTTTCCAGCATCTCCTTCATGATCGCCACCCTTTCGGCATTGAACGTAGCCTGGATCATCATCGGATTGACGCGCGCATATGCTTCTTTGACCAATTCCCGCGTATCTGTTTCGGCGTTCGAAGTGGAATCTGCTGACGCATCTGTTGATGCTGCTTTTTTGCAGTTATACAGAGTGAGCGTCAATAGGCACAACAGTAAAAATCTGGAAGCGGATAGGTTTGTCATAGAGGCGCAAAGATAGCTTATGTCGGGTAATTACCCTTTTTTCCTGGTACTGTTTCCAAAGACAAGACCCGGCAAATTATAGCCGGAGAATCAACAGTCATAAACACCAAAACGCCTTCCTGTACTCAATGATGCTGCTGATGCCCTTGGGCCTGCTGCTGACCAAATTGAACAGCTGAATATTCTCTAGGTGTCGGTAAAGGATTATCCTGAGTCAACGTAAAGGCTTTATTGATGGCCGTTCCGGTATACACCTGATCAGGACATTCTTTGCATGGCCATTGAACAGTTACACTTTTGACCTCCGTAGCTTTCCGTAATCCTACTTCCAGAATTAAACTGTTGCCGCCAAAGGAAGCACCTGAGGTTACTGTCCTGCATATTTGCCTGTCCAGTCCACTTTCCAAAACAGAAAGAGTGACCCGGGCACCTATTGCGGCTTTATTAGCCGTAGTGCCTTCGAGTTTGAGGACAATCCAATTGTTCTGCTCTGGATTGGGATTTTCAAACAGACAATTATAAAATTGATCTCCATCATAAGAGCCACCAATGACCACATACAGATCTTCATCGCCATCATGATCAAGGTCACCAAAGCCGACACCATGTCCTTTTTGGATATTGGCAAATCCCCCACTATAGCTGATATCTTCAAACCGCTTCCCTTCTATATTGAGGTACATCTTGTTAGGGACAATGGCCTGGAACATTGGATTGCCTGTAGCCAGGTAAAAATCAAGGAAGCCATCACTATTGATATCTCCAAAATTGCAGCCCATCGTAAATGCAACTTCTGTCAATCCCATCTCCATCCCGACTTCTTCAAATTGAAGATTACCCTTGTTATGATACAGTTTGGGTAGGAAATTTGGGTCGGCAGTACCCATATGGCTTTTCATCCATTGAGTGGCAGGAGTGTCTTCATTGGAAAAAGATGAAATAAAAATGTCTTCATTTCCATCATTATCATAATCAAAACTCCAGCAGGGAAAACTCTTATCTGGTTCAGTCAGAATCGTTTCAGGTCCCGGGATGGCAAAACCGTTTTTGCCGGAGTATCCTTGATTAATAAAAAGCAAATTAGGTGCACCGAGGGCTGAAAAGAAGATATCGGGATAACGATCATTATTGGCGTCTGTGGCCACGCATCCTTTGTAATACAAGTTGGTGGTCAGGCCGTAGGCAGGCGACTCGTGCAGGAACGTACCATCTTTTTGATTAATGTATACATCGATACCGCGCTCGTGATCTGGCATGGATTCATTTGCTTTGATCAGATCCAGCCATCCGTCGAGATTGTAATCAGCCCAGGCACTGGTTTGACTCGCTGCATACTTTGTCAGCCCTGCTTTCATCGTCACATCTACAAAGTAGCCCTTCCCGGTATTTTTTAGCAAGGTACATGGCATATCCCCTTGTCCTTTGTACCATGCTCCTCGCATTAAAAACAAATCAAGCCAGCCATCATTATTATAATCCGTTTGATTCAGGTTTAATACGGCTACATGGCCTTTCAGACCAAATGCTTCCGTACGGTCAGCAAAAGTGCCGTCACCATTATTGAGGTATAAAATCAATTCCTCCTTTGGTCCCATCGAAGTCACCACAATGTCCAACCATCCATCATTATTGAAGTCATCGATGACTGTCCCCCCAGCCTGACTGAAAGTATTAACACCAAGTTGCGCCGCAATATCTCTATACCTGGGATATTCAATTTTTGATTTGAACCATGAGGGGTCAATGAGATATTTCATTGGTACACGATCAGGATATTCTCCCAGGGTCATGTACGCGATGTTGAGCAGGTAGATGGTTTCGAGGTCTTGTGGAAATTCTGCGAGGCATTTCTCATAGATCTCAATAGCTTTTCTTGAACCTGTTGTAAGCTGATGGATACCTTTAGGTTGAATGGGGATCAGACAGGATTGATGGTTGTGATGTTGGATGCAATTTTCAATTTCCCCCTGGCGCATATATGCTATACCAACCATGGAATAGAGATTACGTTTGGTCACGGAATCCATTTCGGCGTTGTAGTCCGCAAAAAATTTATAGATCGTGTCCAGCATGGAGATAGATTCACTATACTTCCCGCAATTGAGCAATTCAATGGCATATTCTGCGGTCAGGTTCATCTTCTTCAGAAGATCTGTTTCGGCCTGGAGCCTGGATTGGATAATAGCAGCCCGTTCATGGTTGAAGGTCGTAGGCATCTGCATTATGTCCTTTTTGGCAAAAGCCTCCTTCACCCATAAACGGGTATCAGCTTCTGGAGCAAGTGTTTCAGTTTTGTCAGGGTTGCAGGCGATAACGATGGTCGCCAAAAACAGCCAGATGGCTGCCTGGTTTGAAAGGGTTAATCTCATGGGACAAAGGTAATTTATTGCCGCATGAGTTAATTGTCATTTGCCCGTCAAATTTAAAATCCAGGCATATTTTATGATAAATATGATGCTAATTGATTTTCTTCCCGCTAAGATACTATAAGTGTTATCGTTAACTTAGCCGGTATAACTGCAAAGGCATCAGCCTGTACATTTTTAAAAACCAAAATGCGATGTTATGTCAATGACAAAGGACTTCAATGAATACCGCCAACGGATGAATGATGTCATCCTGGGGCAGGATAACAAAGTGATCAAACGTTTTTTTAGCCTGGATAATCAAACGTATGAGGATGGGGCTTTATCGGAAGTGACGAAGGAGCTTCTGGGGCTTGTCGCGTCCATGGTATTGCGTTGTGATGATTGTATTAAATATCACCTGGGACGGTGTCATGAACTTGGAGTCACTAAGGATCAGATGTATGAGGCCTGTTCTGTTGCCTTGATTGTCGGTGGATCTATTTTTATACCACATATGCGTCGGGCGGCGGAGTATTGGGAAGAACTGGAAGGGGGTTTATAAGCTTATGGGCTTATGAGCTTATATGCTTATATGCTTATAGTTTATGAGTTGATGGGTTGATCGGTTGATGTGTTGATAGGTTGATGGGCTTAGAAGGTTAGAGGCTTAGGAGATTAGTTTTGGCTGGGGGAGATTTGCAAGAAGGGCGACATTTGTTGAGTAATGAATTGCCTCAGGATTATACCAAAGGAATTTGTCGTAATTTGAACAGATTAAAATCAGGAGGAAATGATTGAAAAGCCTATCATACACATCAGGAGGTCATGCGTGGCATTTCTGGTGATGAGCACCATCCTAAATACGTTGTGTGGCCAATCACATGATTATTTATTTCATCCTTCATTTTTTGACGATTATTTGGCGATGCAGATACTTCCGGATAATAAAGTGAGAGTCTTCGCCCTTGCTGATCAGAATAATGCCTGGGTATTACCCCGGATTGTATTCTCGGATTTTTCATTGGACAGTCTGGATCAGGACCAAGTCCCCAGAACGATATCTGTTGATGATGATTATATCAACTATTTTGTACAAAACCCTTTAATGCTGAGGTGTGCAGATGGATCAACCATCATTGCCAGTAATTTTTTTGATTGTGATTATGGGGGTGCAGATGCAATATATAAATTGAATCCAGCCGGGATAGTAGACTGGCATTTAAGCTTTTGGAATGAGGGGTTAGTCAGAAATGTTAATCAATTGGCCTTTGTGGACTCCAATACAATATTTGTTGGTGATTTTAATGCTTTTATGCATTTTGATCTACAGGGAAATGAACTTCAACTTTCACCACCCGAAATTGTCTTTGAACACTCTCTTCAGACATCGTATGGATATGTTGGCAGCATTGGAGATTCACTTGTCATCGTTGATCAGCACTTCCAGTTTTTACAGTTATATCTACTGGAAGGTAAAATTGAGGCTATTGAAGATGTGCAATTCAATGAGTTTCGAATTGCGACTAGCGCGGGTTATTATGTATTGAAACCGGATTTGCAGGTTTATTCTCTTCCTATATCAAAATTAGCTTACTTTCCAATATGGTCTTCTCCATCAGCTTATTGGGGATATGCGGCCAGTGAACATGTGGTGATCCGTTGGGATACGTTTTTTAATCCAGTGGATACACTTGAGCTGGGTACAGGTGTAGCACCTACAGCTGGAATTTCAATTAGTGATCAAGTCCTGATGGTCGGAACTTATCAAAATGAAATTAGCCGTGGTGTCATTGTTTTTCAGGATGATGATGAGCATGTTGACTTTTCACTGGACCAGGATATAGGAATTACTGAAATTAGCATCTCGGATTCTGTCCTGGTTGAATATTTCAATTCTAATGTTCCTTTTGGTGGTTGGTCTTACCATGTGCCTGCGCTGACTGTCGAAGTGCAGAATTTTGGTCCGGATACTGTACGACAATTTTATATGCAAGGCCATGATCTGCTGGATTGTTTCTGGTGGTGCCTTTACCCGCATCCATTTTGGCCCATTGATACTTTAGTATTGCCACCAGGTGCTAAAGGAGAAGTTCAGTTAAGAGAATTTGTAACAAGATGTGGCAATACGCTTAATGCTGAAATTTGTATTTCGACAATGGCACCTGAAGGAAGAGCTGATGGCAATTACCTGAATGATAAGTACTGCCAGAGTTTTGATTTTGTACTGGAGACCGAGGTGCCATTGAATGCAAGTCCGATTGTGGCCTATCCAAGCCCTGCGACTGAAAAGATATATTTTAATGCAGACCAAGCGAACCTGGAAAACCTGACTTGTACCATTGTTGATGCTACTGGGCATATCGTTGATAAACTAACAGACATTGATCAGGAACATGCCATCAGTGACTACGCACCGGGCATTTACCTTTTGATGTTTACCAATCCGGAAGGCATAGTAGGATATCAGCGGATTGTAAAGGTCAATCAGTAGTGATGAAGTATTTTACAATAGTTAGCATACCAGTGATGCTCCTGATGGGGGCTTATACCAGTCTGTCAGCACAGACCAAACTGATTAATCCACACGCACCCAATACTTTTCTGGATAGCTATTTACTTCCTGACAGCACTGTCCGCTTTATCGGATCCGAACATGGAAGTACGCGGGAATTATTTTTCGTAGACAGGTTAACGGATGGAACTATCACCGAGACTGTTTTTTTCCCGGAGTCTCTGGGAGGGCTTGAATTCAACTTTGCCGGCGTGGATTGTAAAGTTCTTCCATTGAAATCCGGTGATGTTGTTTTAGCTATAGATCAACATGATTGTGACTATGCGCCCTATTCAAGCATTGCAAGGTTTAAAGCGGACGGGGAAGTGATCTGGGCAGTGAGTATGGAGCATTTCTATTTTAGTGATGGTATGGGCAAGCTCACGCTGGTAGATAGTAATATCATTTGCCTGATGAGTAATCAATTGGATACACTCTACATTGATTTGGATGGGATTGAAGTAGCCGAGAATCCGGCATATGTTGTTTATGATACAATCATCACAGCACCCATCGGTTATTATGCTGCACTGGGAGGTGATTTGTTTTATCTGGACGAAGCATTTGAAGTAGTTGATTTTACAAACCTGGAAGGGGATATCAAGACTATTTCGATTTCCGGTGATTCACTGATCATCGTTTCCACGTCAGCCTCACTTGTTATCATGGACGAGAATCTTGACATTATCGTTCATTCAGTTGACTTTGGAAATTTTGATTTAGTAACCCATTCTGTAGATTGGGTCTGGATCGGTCAGAAAAATGGAGATATTATTCAATTGGATTACCTTCTGCAAACACACGATACCTTCTCCATGCCGGATGGAATACAACTGAAGAGTATGGTGGTCATCAATGAGACCATTATACTGGGAGGTAATTATATAAGCATCACAGGGACTTCCATTTTTTTTCATACGACGGATGCTGGTCAGTTCATCTTTGATATAAAGAAAGATGTATCCCTTGAGTCCGTGAGTATAGAGCAACCTATTTTCTACAGTTTCGAACCATTTGGAGATCCTTGGGGATTTAATATTCCTTATAAAAACGTTGCTGTTACATTGGCCAATACTGGTCAGGATACGATCCAGGCACTCACGATTCTTTATGGAAATGGATCCGGTTGTTTATTCTGTCAAGGGGAGTCTCACCGATGGGGTTTCGACTCTCTGAACTTCTATCCAGGATTGCAGATGGATTTTGCACTAGGCGATTTTTCGGTATTGTGTATTACCCAGGCACCCTCGAAGTTTTGTCTTTCTATTACCACGGCTGACAGCCTACCCGAAACGGACCAACTCAACAATAGATTGTGTATAGACGTAGATGCATTCCTGACGAGTGTAAAGGAGGCTGGATCAATAGCCTATAGTGTGTCGCCCAATCCAGCCGATAAATTTATAACTATTCATATCGACGATGCTGGAATGGCACCATATCAAGCAGTCATTATCAATGGAAATGGTTTGGCCACTGAACGTTTTGAACTCACGGAGCAGACGACTCAAATTTCTTTGGCAGATTATTTACCAGGTATATACTTCCTACAGATCAGGAATGAAAATGGTTTTTTGATTTCAGAAAAAATTAGCGTGATTCATTGACTCGTATGAGTGTAAGAGGTGAATCTCTCAACTAATGAATCCCATTCTTCTTCCTTCGAATGATTAGTACGCTTCGTCCCTGCCCGTTGATACCAATAATCAGCATTCCAATCATCACCTTTCTTCCGATGCAGATAAGCATGTATCAAGGCAGCTTCCTTAGTATCCATATCCTGCACGATAGCATGGCTTTTCTCCCAATCACCTTTCGCATCATACCATAGCGCCAGCAGTAATGAATCGAGGCCGTCTGGAGGTTCGTTTTGTTTTAGAGTGGAATGGAATTCTTCCGCGGTCATGAAGTAAATGTAATGCGTATTGGCGGGATGGCCGTTGCAGGAGTTTGCTCCTGCGACCATATAGATACCCAACGAAATTCCCATGAAGAATCTACATTGGAATTCTCATTGTTGCAGGAGCAAATAGTTCGGCTACGCTCACCACGACGCTCCTGCAACGGCTATCGCCATTTGATCCTTAAGATATTAATTTACCCCCTTTAGGGGGCCAGGGGGCAAGAGAAATTACGACCTCGCCCATATCTTCAAAAAATTCCTAGCCTCCTGAAACAGGATCTCTCGGTTCATTTTTGAAAAGGTAATACCAGGACGAAGCGCGATGGGATAACCGATGACCTTGATTTCTTTTTTAGCTGATAGCAGGTAAATAAATTCTAAGTCAAAAAGATAACGATCAATCGTCGTAGACAAGAAAATATCCTTTA
>JANNSS010000096.1:0-13460 GCA_031402955.1 Saprospiraceae bacterium | reverse complement strand
GTTTTTTTGTTACTTTTTTTCGGCAAAAAAAGTAAAGAAAGCCCCTCGTGCAACGACCTCAAACCGCAAACGTCTTTGATATCCTGTAATGCTCCGCATTGTTTTTGGAGAACCATTTCTTGTCTTCGTGATCAAACTTGGAATAGATCATGACAAACCTGACGTCTTTGTCAAGGGCGGTCACATATCTGAACTCCCTGGTGATACCGCCATCGACGAAGACAGGGTAGTGGGAATCAATCCAACTGAGTTCACCTTTAGATTCTTCGGTAGCCCCTTTGTTGAGTTTGTTGAATTTTAATCTTTTTTCAATTCGCACATCCGTCATATCAAAGGGGGTATTGTCATCGAAGGTGAGGATGTTGAAACGGAAGCCTTTGATATATTGGCGAGCTAATCCTTTGTTCGTAATGACGGCAATGAGTTCGACGATTTTCTTATCTCTGGACGAGCCTAGTGACTTGACTTTGAGATCAAATTGTAATTTGGGATACTGTTCACGGGCTATGCCAAATCGATAGAGGGTCCATACACCTGCAAGGAGCAATGCCAGGATGGTGACGAGGGAACTGATTTCGGGTAAGGACATTTGAAGAAGGTATTTTGATCAGATAAATGTAATCATTAGGGCGACAAAACTGTGGTGGCTAAATTTACAACAAAGCTCTATCGCATGGCGGTTGATGGCCTATGCAACCAAAGGGTGGAGAATGTCGTTCAAATAAAGGGTAATCTTGCAGAGCAGTATTAACCGAACGCATTCAAGATCAAAGCGTATGAGAAGCACCACCTGCCGCGGCAGCAACAATCAATTCCTGGAGGAATACCATAGTCTGGTTGCCGCAGAGATGGCAGCAGAAGAAACTAAGAGGAATTATGGGCATACGCTCACACCTGCCAAATGCCGCGCCTGTGGCTACTGGCATCTGACGACCGTTACCACCCGCAGGCAATGTATGTTCTGCACAGACCGGGCATTATTTCTCAAAGACATTTATAGCACAAGAGAAGAGGCACAACGAACGGTGGATCATTTGCGTAAAGAGAAAAAAATAATGTTGCTTCCGTATAAATGTCCGCATGGGAGCGGGTGGCATCTCACCAAAAAGTGAAAAGTGAAAAATGAAAAGTGAAGAGTGAAGAATGGAAATTCACTAAATAGAAAAATATTAATAAGTACGGGCAGGACGCGTCCTGCCCGTACTTATTAATATTTTTCTATTCATCCAGCCCCGGCCGCTTGAAAGCACGTGCTTTCGGAAACGATGTTTCTACTAAACTGCGCAGATTTTCCAGTTTTGAAAGAATAGGAAGGATGGCATCCTCTTGCTCCGGAAGATAAGTCAATATGGTACTCCATGCCTTCATCGAACTATCGATGCCGATGAGTGCCACTTTGGCGGAGCCATCTGAATCTTTAGGAAAATCATTTTCTTCAAACCAGGTATCATCTTCTGTGCGGCCTTCCTGGGCGCGGATCAATTTGACATAGATCTGGTGGAGGTAATAAGGTATGACTTCCAGTGCATCTTTCAGGGCCAGTGCTTCTTTTTCAGGATTGCGGTCCTGTAGTCCCATCATGGCTGTGGATTGGAGATTTTCTTGCAATGCTTTAAGGGCATCTGCGGAATTATCCAACCATTTCTTACCTAGATCGAGGTACTCCATGGCCAGTAATGACATAGGATTACTTTGAGCTTCCGCTTTTGAGAGCTCTCTCTTTTCTTTCCAGTCATCATCAACCTCTATCTCATCGAGGTCAATGCCTCTTTCGTCCGCGGATTCCTGGAGCAATTCCATGGTGAGTTGAAAGGAATCACTGACACCTTTAAATACCTCTTTGAAGAAATCTTCTTCATTGGCAAAATCGTCCGGATCCAGTTGTGGTGTTGTCTGGAAAACGGAGCAGCGGTCGGTCATGGAGCATCGCTCGCACCAGCGGTCGCAATAATTGTAAATACCCGGAATAAGGTTGGGGTTGTCCAATGCGGACTTGAATTCATTCAGTTTCATAACGGTGATGCTTCGACTACGCTCAGCAACCGGCGTAGATCTTTAAATGATTAGAAAGAAAGTTAGGGGGAAAATTTAAAATTTCAAAATTATTTCACAAATAATTTTACCGGCATTTTCATTTTTTATTTTCTTTTAATCACTGACAGATTTGCAAAATCTCCTCCTGACGTATCGGCTACATAAAAGCCTACTTTCCCGGAAGGCAGTGGTTTGAGAGGGTGAACCACCAGGCTTGGCGTGGCGCTCCCGTTGATGTATGTCGTGATGCTCTCCTCTGTGACCTCTATCCGCACATGCACCCATGCATTGGGGTCCGGTGGAGGACTGATGTGACCTTCAAATCGACCTGGAAATTCTGCCCGCAGCTTTCGCCAGGTGAAATCGGGTAAGGAAATAAATTGGATCATCCTGTTTTGTGAAACTGTATCCTGCGCATGAAAATGAAAGGGTCGCAGATAGATAGCATCATAAGTGGAATCGTTTTGTCCATGGAAGGCTATGCCTACAAAGCTGTGTTGCTTCAGATCCTCGCCCCGTACATCAAACTCCAGGGAGCCCGTGGAGAAGGTTATGTCTTTCATCCAGGCGACACCTTCTCCATAATCTTTGCTCAACCGGATGCCCTGGTAGTTTTCCTCGTTGATGAGAGATAGGTCTCTATTGCATACCTCAATATTCTGATGTTGAACGGCCTTATGTAGATCGGGGACTAATGGACGTTGTGCAAAGGCTGTAAAGGAAAGGAGGGTGAGCAGGCTGGTGAGGAGACGGATATATAACTTGGACATCTTGTGATAGTTTCGTTTATATACATATCGTATGTGATCCTCCGGAGTGTTCGATTAACCGATCAATGATATTGGAAATTGGACGAAGGGAGAAGAATTGAAATGCTGAAGGTGAATTGGATGTCCACAAGTGAAAATGGTCCACACAACTTCCTGGGTCGGCATTGCCGAGCGTAATAGGCCTATGCGTGGATCGGAATAAAAATAAGGAAATATTCATTTAATAGTTTGTAGGAGATAAACAAAGGAACTATTCCAATGAATTACGCATTGCATCCACTTGGTGCTTTAATTCAGGAAGGTCTTTTTGAATCACATCCCAGATCACCACGTCATCAACACCAAAGTATTCGTGGATGACTATAATCCGTAATCCTATGATTTGTTGCCAGGGTACTTTTGGGTTTTGCCCCCGGATAGCAGGACTTATTTTACTGCACGCTTCCCCAATCACTTGTAATTGCCGAATACAAGCATCCTGCATCATAGGATGCGCTGAGAAAGCGATGTAATCAGTATTAGTAACGTACCCATTAATGGATTCAATCGCATCCAGAATATGTTGGAGTCGGATTTTATCGCCGAACTTATCTGGCATAAATGAGCAACTTTTCTTTTTCGATGGCGGGTTTGATGTACTTTGATAGACCTTTAGCTGAAACCAGATCTACTTCTTTATCAATAAGTTTTTCCAGGTCTAATTTCATCTGCACGAACAACAGACCAATGGGTAGTGTGTAGTCTAATTCAACGAGGATATCAACATCGCTGTCGATGGAAGCATCGCCTCTGCCATAGGAGCCGAACAAATAAGCCTTTTTTACCGGCTTTTCAGCCAGGTATGCTTTTATTTGTTGAAGGATATCAGCGCTCAATTTCATGGCAACAGTTCATGGAGGCCAAAGAAATGCTTTGCCTCACTTCATATCAAAATTAGGTATTTTTTAGAATAGCCACTTCATCCTTCTTCTCTCTCCGACCAGCAGCAGGATGTCACCTGTCGGGTTGAGGGGAGTGGCGTTCAGGAAAGTTTCGTTCTTAGGAAATCCCAGATGGAGGTCAGAGGCGTATTGGACGGTCATATATAAAAAAGATCCACGCAACTTCCTGGGTCGGCGTTGCCGAACTAATAGGCCTATGCGTGGACCGGTGTAAAATTAAGGAAAAATTTAATGCAGCAATCTTACCTTGCACTAGTTAAAACCAATTCAACCAGATCTTGTTTAGCTGTTTTCACAACATACCTTCACGAAAAATAGACTTTCCACATGAATCTCACAGGAAACAAAATACTCATCACTGGTGGTGCATCCGGTATTGGTTTCGCCCTGGCGGAACGGTTTTCACAGGAAGGCAACACCATCATCATCTGTGGGCGCAGGCAGGATGCGCTGGACGAGGCACAGCAGAAAAATCCTTCCTGGATAACGCATGTCGCAGATGCTTCAACCGAAGAGGGAAGAACAGCGCTCGTTCAATGGGTGATGAAAGAACATCCGGATACCAATGTGCTCGTCAATAATGCAGGTATACAAAACTGGATGAAAATTGATGAGCCGGATTATTATACCCGCGCGAAAGCCGAATTGGCGATCAATGTGGAAGCACCCTTGCATCTCACCCAGCTCTTCCTCCAATCCAAGGCCATCAACACGATCATCAATGTGACCTCCGGACTGTCCTTTACGCCCCTGACGAAGACCCCGGTATATTCTGCGACCAAGGCATTCCTTCATTCTTATACCCGGTCACTTCGTCATTTGCTGCATGACAGAGGTATAGAAGTCATCGAACTCATCCCACCGGCACTAAATACGGACCTCGGTGGCAAGGGTATCCACGATTTTGCGCCACCAGTCAGCGGTTTTATCGATACCACCTTTGACCAACTCAAAGCAGGCAAACCACAGGTGACGTATATGTTTAGCGAGGCTATGTTGAAAGCGGGGCAGGAAGAAAGGGAGATGGCGTTTGGGAGGTTGAATGGATAAGAAGGATCTGTTGCTCTTAAATCATGTCCTTGATCTTTCTGTATATCTCCACCATCGCTAGCGTATCAAGTTTGCAATACTCAAGTAATTGCTTCCGGATCGTTTCCTTTTCTGTTTCGTCGGTGATTTCGAATACCATGCTGCCCCATTCGCTGGTGGCTTTTCCGCCGTCATTGATGGCCAGGGAGGCATAGGAAAGCTCGGGGACTAAGACAGGAAGTACTTTTTTAATCGACGCACTGCCGCGGAAATTCTTGTGAACATACATTCGTTTTGCGATGATGTCTTTGAGATCAAACATTCGCGTGTTCAGGCTGAGCAGGAAATTTGAAAGAGTTGGAACAGCTTCTGCAAGTTCTTTGTTACGACCACTTTCAAAAGGGCTATGCCATACGAGGATGGTTCCTGTATCGCCTATTGTTGAACGCAAATGCTGGCTGATTATAGGTATTGGATTCGATCGATCTGTGTGGAGATACTCTTCATGAGAAACTTCGCCATCGTTTTCGTGGATGATGTGAAGTGAATATTGAAATGGGACATGCTGATAAGGTCGTGTGCCATCAAACACCGGAATGGCGGGAGCATAGGTCTCGTAATCCAGGAAGTATAAGGGGAATTGGAAGCTATTGAATGCCCTTTTGATTTCTTCGCGATGGATGATTTCGCGGTCTTCATTCCAGGAATGTATCTGGTCGCGGTGACTATCCAGGAGTTTATGCCCCGGAGGGATGTCTTCGATATTGATTATATTCTGATCTATAAACGCTACCAACCGTTTTGGGCTTTGACCGATTCTCGATAGGTCATGTACGGTGTAGCCTGTCATTTCCGGATGGAGGAAGGCAAAGGCGGCGCATTGATCCTTGCGGGGTTTGTAGATGCAGCCGCAAGTGGTGGGTGGAGTAGTGGAGGTTACATAAGTCAGTGCCTGTTGCATTCCTGTCCAAATGCCAGGAATTAAATTCAAAACGGCTTCAGTTACATTATTGATACTGAACAATTGCGAGAGATCAATCTCTCCCTGATGGATATAGGTTTTATTGAGTTCGACGAGGAAGGTATTATCTACAAAATACCCGGCACGAGTTGCTACTTCGTATTGGAATGCCAGGTCAGTCTCGTGTTCTTCCTTAGAGCGTGCCTGGGAGCTATCCTCCAGGCCGATGTTTTGCATCGAAGAGCTGGACTTTACTTCGTAGATATCGATGTGGCCATCGCCTTTAAAATGTACGAGATCCGATTGGGCGAAATATCCACCTGACTCGAATGCAGCTTGAGCGATATGTGTTGCACCTTTCTGAATGTAAAGGTTTGTTTCGTCCAGTGCAGTTGATCCTTTGGTGGAAACTTTGATCAGATCCGGAAACAACCTGTAAAAATATTCTTCAACTTTCTTGCCTTGTTCGGCGAGCGCCTTTTCAAAATCGCTTAGTTCCTTTTCCTGCAGCACTTCCGGCCGGTTCTTGTCAAACCAGAAGTAGGAGGGGCATTGGAGGTATTTAAGGAAGGAGGATTTGGAGAGGGACATAAGAGACTGTTTTTCAAATGTCAATATGCAATAAATTATTCTTCCAACAAATATTTTTGAGCTTCATTAACTCCATCCTGAAATGATCCTCCCGTCTTGAGGTTCAACATTTTTACAATATCCGCAAGATCTGCATATTGAATAAAAGGTAGAATTTGATTATTCAATTGTTTCATATTTTCAGTATTGTGGTATTCAAAACCATATTTTTCTGTTATAGTACCGCTGTTAGAGTTAGCTGCTCTTGAAATAGGAATAACACGCAGATATTCCAGCCCTTTAAGTCTTGCAACTCGCCTATTTAATATATGGTCAATAACGAGATTGTTCAAATCCAGATCTGGAAATGCTTTTTGATATGCTCTTCTATAACCTGAAAAATCCACATGCACCCATACTTGTTTTGTGAAATGCAGTATTTCGGATCCATTTACTTTCCAAATAGCTAATTTCCTATTTATGAATTGAGAATCATCGACAGTTACAAGAAATGCTTTGAAAGATTGAGATGTCGACAATACTTCAGTTATTGATCCAATATATTTTTCAATTGCTTCCATGTTCCTGGCTGCAATAGGTATGTGCAAACCAGCTGGCATTCCAAACTTATAGGCTAAATCTTCTGCCAATTTATCTATTGCCTTCATTTATTATAAATTTAAGTGTAAACAGGTTTGAAATCAATTGTATAATACTTGCCAACCAATTATACAAACTCAAATTCAGTTATGATAGGTAAATGATCACTTAAAGATTTTTCAAATACACTTTCTTTGTCAAGGACACAACAACGCTTCAGTGTATTGAACAAACATTGGGAAACAAAGATGTGGTCCATCTGATGCACTACCTTGTTTCCCCGAGCATTTTTAAAAGTGGGTACCAATTTGTTTTCAGCAGTATACAAGCATTCTGTCAGACCAAGAGAATTCATGCGGTCAATAATTTCCTGGTTGCCGCTGGGTCCCCCGGGCCACATGATATCAAAAGTTGTAGAAGAATTGAAATCCCCTGCAATTATCCAATCAGTATCTTCGTTAGTTGATTCTTCTTTTAAGGATGCCCAGAGTAGTTCGGTACAATATAAATTATTATTCTTTGTGAGCTTAATGTCAGAAATATCAATTCCCTCAAGTCTTGCTTTTGGAATGAACCATGCCGGACTGTAAACTGAAACAATTCTAATCGGCTTTTGATTCTCTATCGATATTTCCGCTGCAAGGATATTTCCATTAAAGTACGTTAGTTCATTTTGTATCCATTCAATAGATGAATAAAGAGAATAGTGTTTTAAAGCACCTTTTCGGGATAGAATTGTTGTTGAAAAGGATTGCTCCCTGCCTCCTTTAGACCTGGCTTTCTTTGACAAGCATAGGTAAGTGGAAAGGAGGTCATTAGGGATTGAAGCAACTTCTTGTAGAATCAAGAGATCCGGTGTAATTCTGCGAATTATGTCCCAAGCCTCACTTTTATGTGTAGCGCGTCTCAGATTCCAGGTAAGTATTTTTAAAAGCAATATTTAATAGATTTAATCTACTCTTGATCAATGAACTCATTCAACCGTTTTGCAATCAAAGTCCTGCGAGCGCCAATAAATGTTTTATAATTGTCTACCGTAAGAAGATTGGTATTTGTAGGAACACATTGAAGTTTAAATGCCTTTACCCCAGATTCCTCTAAGATTTTAGGAAAGTATTTCGCAGGTTCTTTTTTACTGATTTGACGATTGGTCTTGCCTCCTATGAAGGCCATGTTTGCAATATCATCGGCCTCCCGTGCAGAAAATGACCCTTTGAGTATGGCTTTAGGAAAAATATGATGGAACTGAAGTTTGTGGGAGTTGCCACGATGATCAAGTGCAATGGCCAGATTAGTATACCAGTCTTTGGCACCTGCCTGTTGGAATGCAAGAAACATGGTTTTGAATATGGCACTTCGTCGGTTGCGACCTTCAAGTTCGTCAGGTGTAATATCAAGGCGTCCTGCTTGTTGCCTGAGCCTGTCAATTAGGTCCTTGATTTTCCCGCCATCCCGAATCGCGGCAAGATCCTGATCTAAAAATGTTTCACTGGAACCTCTTGAAAACCTTCCCTTTGTGTTGGCCACGAGAATCCAATACCGTAGGTCTTTCTCTTCTTTTGCAGTTAGATTATATTTCCTCTTTGCAGCGTAATAACCTACAATAATCAGGATGAAGGGTGAAGAAAGCAAGCTTGTAGATTTGATACCCACATTGTTTATCAGAAAATTGATAGCGAATTCCAGGCCCGGAACACTTTCCTTCCATGCTTTATGTAATTTCTCAACAGGAAGATTTCCAACAGATTGAAATCGTGATTGATTGGTAGCAAACGCAACAAGATTCTTAAGAATAATCCCGAGTTCAAGGCTGAAACCTGTATCATCGCACTCTTTCTCAAACGCTTTAAATTCAGCCAGAGAGCCTTTCCATTTGGCGGTTATTTGTGCCAGAGCCAGGTCCGAGCTGCGCAGTTTTGCACCAAGAGAATTTACCCGAACAAAAATCTCTGTGACTTCATCATAAGAAAGTGTCCTGGGCAGAATATCCATTCGGTACATATATTTCTTAATGCTTCGCAACCGACTAAGTCTGGACGTGTATTTAGTATACTTTGGATCGTCCATCGAGGTCACACCGGCATCCCTTAGGATTTTGACATCATTTTCTGATTGGAATACTTCTGTGACACCGACCCATTGAGGTAAGCTTTCCAATTTTTTCGTCCCGACCACAAAAGTCATCATGTTAAACCTGGACAGCAGCTCGTCGTCTGAGCTATCTGTATCATCGGCCGTGAGGCCATCTTCATCCTCTTCTTCATCGCCTCCATCTTCATCTACTTCTGTGACAAATGCAAGATGCTCTGGATGCTCAAGATTGAAGAGTATATCAATAGGTTTTCTGCGACCTCTTACATTCACTTCTTCTCCGCGTATTATGGCTGATAGTGAGGTTAGACGTTGTTGACCATCCAGGAGGAGTTTGCGGCTCTGATAGGGGCTTCGATTTTGTTGAACAGCAAAATCTTGAAGTGGAACATCTTCATCTGTTTCCCAGAGAAGAATTGCTCCGGATGGGTAATTTCTATATAATGAATCTAGCAGATCCCTTACTCGGGTAGACCGCCATACATATCGACGTTGCATTTCGGGCAGTTGGAGTTCGCCACGCTCTATCATGGCTACTAGTTCTTCGACGGAAGCTTCGGATTTGGTCATTTTTAGGGCTAGTTTGGTATTCCATTCCAATGTATGGAATTGCTGTAAATATGAAGCTTTGTAATGAATATTGTTAAATGAATAGTAAATTGTTACCCCATTAGGGTAATAATATCCTAACATCTCATGTCTCAACGACACAAAGCCGGAAGGGAGCTCTTGTCATCACCTGGTGACGATATCCTGGAGCATATAGATTATATCAAAATGAGCCAGGCCGAACTTGCTGACCGAATAGGCAAGACCCCCTCAAAAGTAAACGACCTGATTTCAGGGAAAGAGCCTATAACCTATACAGCTGCATTGCAGCTTGAGAAAGTACTGGGAGTCGAAGCCCAATACTGGCTCAACCGTGAAATGCAATACAAGGAAAAACTGGCCCGATTAGAACTCGAAGAGGCTCTTGCTTAGACTTAAGAATTAGTGAGAGAACAACTCATCAAGGAACTGAGAAAGTGCGGCTGCATCAAAATCCAAACCTTGTCGCCATACTTACCTGGCATAGATAAGTTGTTTTGTCCTTTCCAACAATGGCAGTAACCGATGCGATATTCCTTTGGTGGTTACCAAGTCAACCTCTTTTTTGAGTAATACCTCCAGGTCGAGTTTCATTTGAATAAACTCCAGGCCCATACTATGATTATGATCCAATTCCACCAGAATATCAAGGTCACTTTGTGATGTGGCAGTTCCTTTAGCAAAGGAGCCAAATAAGAAAGCCTTCCTCACAGGTTTGTCCCTGAAGTATTCTTTGATTTGATCGATTTTGGCCTGACTGAGTTTCATAGGTACTTCAAAGATAGGGTTGTTGGCTGAAATTGAGGTGGTTCAGGGTTGAGTGATAAGTAGTGTTCCTTTTATGAGGGAATCGTGATGAAGGGTAGAGTCGTGACCTGTCCCTACCGCGGAGTTTTGCTTTCAGGCATATTTCCGGCGAAGATGTTCACGGGATTCTTTGCGTACATCAGAGGAGGAAGGTAAATCTATGATCCCGGACAGGCTTTTGACCAAAGGAGAGATAGGGATAGGGGAGCCTTCCTCCCGCGTCAGGTTGAGCAGGTAGTTTTCTATTAATTGAGAAAGGCTGGTTTGCTGCCCCTGTGCAAATCGCTTTGCCTTTTCGATGACTTCCTGGTCGAGTTTGAGGGTCAATTTGGTTTTCATACAAATCGATTTTAAATGCAAAATATGACATTCAGTACGTCTAAACCGGAATAGCTAATTTAGTTCACCGCAGGTGGGGTCTGGAAAACCTTATCCTGTCCTGTTTCGGCATCCTTCTTGCTAACATACCCCTGACTCCCGGCTTCTGTGACCAAATGAAACCTATCGCCTTCTTTGATACAGAGATCGATAACGCCGGCACTAAGGTCGAGGTCGACAAGGAATTGAGACCAAAAGCATCTCATTTGAATGGTTCCCCGCAATACGGACACACCACCCACATCTTCTCCAGTTTACTAAAGCACTTTTGACAAACCTTAATGGGTTCTGCAGTAGCTTTGATAGGCTCGCCAGTCTTGACCGTGTATATGTCTGGTATCTCACTGAGGAATGTTGATTCATTCCCCTTCTCTGTGATGAGGTATAGTTTTTCCTTGGCACGGGTCAAGGCTACATAAAACAATCGACGCTCTTCTTCTATCAGGAGATCATATGCCACTGATTTGATGACCTGGAAGATCCGGTCCTCAGACCAGATGTCGGGGAATCCCCCGGACCCATTCGTGAGGCCAAGGATAAAAACCACCTTAGATTCCAGTCCTTTGGCAGAATGGATTGTTTTGGCAGAGACTTTTATTCCTTTTTTATAAAGAGTGTCTGATAATGATGGTCTGTTCAAGTAAGGACTTGGTCGGTACATGCTCGTCCGACGGTAAAGAAAGAGAATCTCATCGCCCTGAACACCCTCTTCCTGTAATTGCTGAACGGTCCTCACACAAAAGTCAACATTATCTTGCTCATCATTTCCGGCATATACTACGATCTTATGTTCAGATCGGTTGATGGCCTTGATGTCCTTCTCAATTTTAAACTTGTTGTGTTTGATAACTTCATTGCTCGCACCTACGATATGTTCGGTGCTGCGGTAATTGTAGTTGAGCTTGATGACTTCGGAGTGGGGAAAGTGTTTTTCAAATTCAATGATATAACTCACATTCGAGCCTCTGAAGCCATAGATGCTCTGCCAGTCATCACCAACGCAAAAGAGCTGTGTGTTGTCGGTTAACAACTGTTTGATCAGATCTACCTGAAGATTGTTGACATCCTGAAACTCGTCAACAAGAATATATTTGTACTTGTTTTTGTAGAGGTCAGAGATATCTGCGTGGTTCTCGAAGAGTGACATGCAACGTGTAATCATGTCATTAAAATCAAGGTAGGATCTGTTAGTGCAATAAGCCTGGTATGATTCAATCAGTGGCAAGGCCAATGCATAGAATTCACGAATACGTTCATGCGGATCTTTGGATGCCTTCTCTCTGACGGTATCGATAGATATATTCTCTACCTTGATCATGTCCATTGCCTGTACGGTTGCCCGAACAAATTCATGTGCTTTATCCATAATGGCTTTAAACTCCACCTGGTAGCTGAGCTGGATATTTGTATTGTAATTGGTAGGTAAACGGCCCTTCAACAGATTTTCAAGAATGTGGGTAAATAAAGATGAATCCTTTGTTTGTTCTTCAAAGGTTTTCGCAAATAGAATTCCTCCTTTCAGATATTGCTTTTCCTTATCTGCCATAGGGTAGCTCAAATTGCTTACATGCTCTATGTACAGGTTTGCAGCGGGAATGTAAAAATCAGGGCGGAAAGCAAAGTCAGCAACCTGGATCTGGGGTTCATATTCAAATGGAATATTATGCCTGTACAACCAATCAGCTATAAACTGTTCTGATTTGGATCTGACCTTGGTTCCATTAAGTGAGGTAAATATTTTCCCTTCCGGAGTTGTGTAGGTGTTTTTCTTGATATGAATGCGATCTACGAGGTAGTCCAGAATATATCGCTTCAGTTTTAGAAGATATTCCGGATTTTCACAGGATTCAATAATTAGTTTGTGATAGACGTCAAAGATGGTCTCTGAGGCGATATATTTTGAGAATTCATCTTCTTCTCCGGATTTTTCATCACCGATGATCTTGAACCGGTTATCAAATTCTTTGGCCCCATTGCTGCGGAGGACGGAATAGCAAAAGCTGTGAAAAGTCCTTATCGTCAGTCCTGAGATCCATTTGAATTTACTACGATATTCCTGCCGGAGGACTTCTTTTGCAGGGGCGCTGACCTTTTTATCAAAAAGAGCTTTTTCGTATTTACCAGAGCTATCAGCGCCAATGATCAGTCTGTCGATCATTTCGTTGGCGGCATTCTTGGTAAAGGTGATGGCCAGAATAGAGGAAGGGTGCACCCCTTTTTCCTCGATGAGATAGATAATCTTCTGGAGTAGGGTTTTGGTTTTTCCCGAGCCAGCACCTGCCAGTACTAATAGTTGCCGGGACTTACTCGTGACAGCTTTGCGCTGTTCCTCATTGAGGTCGCTTAGATCGGTTTTTATTGGAGTTGCCTGAGGCATATTATCCCACTATTCAACAATCATACCTAAAAACGAAGCATTTCTAAATTATTTGAGACCTACCACCTCCACCCAATCCCCACTCCCACATTCACCGTCCCAAACTTCTGCTGATACGAATTGGTCGAATAGCCCCCAATGCTCGTCACGGTTGCCACATTTAAAAACTCCGGCGTAGCACCCAGATAATCAAGGTTGGTCAAGAGGCATAAATGGGTACCCAGGTTAAACCTGAAACCAGCACCAAGAAGATAGGCAAAGGCGCCAGCGGAAGCACTTTCAGTGAGTACCCAGAAATTGGTTCCGAGGTAATT
>JANNSS010000095.1:0-5454 GCA_031402955.1 Saprospiraceae bacterium | reverse complement strand
AAACCAACGATTACATTAGAATAACCTGTCGTATTCTTTGATAAAGCACGGCTTCCAATGGCGATGTTTTGATAATATTCGCTTTCATTCAATTGTTGACTGGCCAACGCACTATCCCCAATTGCAATCTGCCGGCTGCCCACCTGATTGTAACGCATGGCATTTTCCCCGATCGCAATATTCTTTAATCCTGTTGTATTCGACGTCATTGCATTTTTTCCAAATGCAATATTATTGTTTAAGGGATTGAGTTCACCAAACGCAATATTGTTGGTACGGAATTTCAAAGCGACATTGTCCGTAGTTCCAACAAAATTCGTTGCCGGATTGGTGCCTGCATTCCCTGCGGTACCCCATCCTGTAATGCTGCTGTTCACAGATACCCAGGCACTGCCATTCCAGAAAAAGAACCCTGCAGGTGCATCCGTCTGGAATATCAGTAAGCCGGTTGCCGGAGATGCTATCCCTGATCGTTCGGCCGAAGTCATGCGAGGGACAAGGACGCCTTTATTAGTCGAAGTGATATCGAGCAGCGCGCTGGCATCAGGCGTCGTAGTGCCTATCCCTACATTACTCTGGGCGGACATCAGTTGTACACAGAATACAACTATAAGCATTGCTAAAAGAAGTGTTTTCATACCTATTGCATTTATACAATGCAATAGTACTACTAGCCTGATCTCTATACCAGGTGATTTTAGTATCAGGCAGAATCCGTTAGCATTTGCACCCATTTAGGGAGTATCTGACGAAACCAACATAGTAGAATCCGCTATACGCTGTAGCAAAAGCGGCCAGGATCAGCAAGTGCTCGAACCCGTTAAAGGTTCGTTCTGTCCTGGCCGCCATTGTCATCAGGGGCCTTTATCTTATGCGAAAGCGGAAGAGAATGAAAAAAGTAAAATTCTTGCTTTCATAAACATTCTCTTGTTTGATCAGATAGAGCAGGAATCATACGGAAACGCTGCCCCGGTGTGAGCGTGAGAACGGCAGAGCGTGAGAACGTGAGAGCGTGAGAGCGGCAGAACGTGAGAGCGTGAGAACGTGAGAGAGTGAGAACGTGAGAGCGTGAGAGCGTGAGAGAGTAAGAGCGTGAGAACGTGAGAAAGTAAATGATATTTACACGACGTTGAAAACGTCTGACATGATTGGTGCCTTGACTTTGTTTTTTTTTGATCTGACGTACGCGGATGCTTCGACCTGCTATCCCTCATCCTCGTCCGATAGCTCAGCAACCGCCCAGGTCAACCTAAGCCCAACGTTGTTTGTTCATCTCGAATCGTACACCAAACTGTCGCGCTTTATTGTCCGAGCCGCTCGAACAATATCACTTCGAATAGGCAGAAGACTGTGACCCAAAATTGTTTGAGCTGCACCAATACCTATTTCAGGAAGCATCAAGTCTCTATCTGGTAAAAATCAAAGTCAAAAAATAGGACATTGAAAAACGACTCGGCCGGAAGGCAAACGCGGAAAAAGCAAATAGCTCTAATGAAAAGGCGAGTTTTTTGGGTCACTAGACTTTTGGGTTACTTTTTTGGCAATGAAAAAAGTAACACGAATTCCCACGCCTCGTGCGCAACGAAATCATACGCATTACCCCTAAATCCCCTAAAGGGGACCTACTACTATCCTCCCCAAAATAAAATCATCTCGAATCGGCACTCTCCTGTCGTGCAAAACTGTTGGAGCAACTTTAAAAAAATCACCTCGAATCGGCACATGACTGTCGCGCTAAACTGTCCGAGCCAATCAAACAAAATCACCTCGAATAGGCACAAGACTGTGACTCGAAATTGTCTGAGCCGCGAGAACGACCTCTTTCTGGCCATAAAGCCGGAAAGAGGAATATGTGAAATAGAAATAAGCGAGCCAGCAAACGAGAAAGTTACATCCATGCTTGGCTGACCATGCGAGTTTTTCGAGTCACTAGCGTTTTTGTTACTTTTTGGGCAATGCAAAAAGTAAAACGAATCCCCACGCCTCGTGCGCAACGAAATCCCAACGGCTTTGGTTAGCTTTGCCATCCCGATGACAAATGAGCAGAAAGCAATCCGTACTACCTGGTTTAGCATCGCCAGCAACGCCTTGCTGGCCATTATTAAATGGGTGGCAGGATATTTCGGCAATTCTTACGCACTGATCGCGGATGCCATCGAATCCACAACAGATGTAGTCTCTTCCTTCCTGGTTTTGTTGGGCCTTAAATATGCCAGCAGGCCTGCGGACAAGAATCACCCCTATGGCCATGGCAAGGCAGAACCCCTCATTACGTTTATGGTCGTCGGCTTTCTCATCACGTCCGCGCTGATCATTGCGCATGAGAGTATCCAGAATATCAAAACCCCACATGACCCACCCAAAGCGTTTACCTTGTTGATCCTTGGTGCGATCATCCTGTGGAAAGAATTGTCATATCAGAAAGTCATCCGAAAAAGCCAGGAAACAAAAAGCACCTTGTTAAAAGCTGATGCCTGGCATCATCGCAGCGATGCGATCACTTCGGTCACCGCGTTTATAGGTATTTCCATCGCCCTTGTCATGGGAAAAGGATATGAGTCTGCAGATGACTGGGCCGCATTGGCAGCCTCCGCCTTTATACTCTACAATTGTTATCGCATATTCCGTCCGGCCCTGGGTGAAATCATGGATGAACATACACATGACGAACTGATCGAAGAGATCCGTTCTATTGCTATGCAAGTAGATGGCGTCACCGGTACCGAAAAATGCATTGTCCGAAAAGTAGGTATGCGCTATTTCATTGACCTACACATCGAAGTCGATGGCGATATCTCTGTCAAACATGGACATGATATCGCGCATACCCTCAAAGCGAAACTGATGAATGACCTTCCCGAAGTGGCTGATGCATTGATGCACGTTGAACCGGGAGCAAAGGAAGAATGAGGACTGCGGTTGAGGCAAAGTAATTCAATCGACAGAAAGCTTAAGACAATAGGAAATTCAATGGGTTATTTGAAAATTACTCCGTGCACCCCGTGTACTCCGTGCGAAAACATTTAAACGTTGTCTGAATCACGGATGAACTGGATTAAAGGATTGCACGGATTAATAAGCTTAAAAGTTGAATCTTCGAAAATCAAATCCGTGAAATCGGTGTCTGACCTGTCAGGGGCGTATTGCATCCGCCCCTACAAGTCAGTTTGCTTCCGTCAGGGGCGGATGCAATACGCCCCCGACGAAAGCTAAATAAGTCTTTAAAATCTATACCCCAATCCCAATTGTGCACTCATGCCTGCCACATCTCCTTCCTTGGTTCCTCCGACTGCCACATGCGGACTTGCAGTAAAGCCCAGCGTCAGTTTTTCAGAGAGCAAGGCCTTGAATCCAAGGTTGAAACCCAGGGTGTACAGGTTGTTTTCCCAATCGACAGTCGTTTCAGCGCTTTCCTTCAGACTGATATACTTGAATGCTGCGCCTACGAATAAGCCCTTTTGCTCCATGCCAAAGTAATAATTGACGGCTGGGCGAATTTCCAGGGAAGAACCATTCTCATGAGAGCCCCAGTTGGCATCAAAATTTAAGGTAAAGTGTTCCCCCATGCCGGCTTCGATGCCCACACCGGCGCCGATGAATGGGTCATTGATATAACCAAGGATGAGCATGTTTCCCTGGAGCCGAACTTCCTGACCAAGAAGAGAAGCTGAATACATTCCTCCGAAGAGCAATAATGTTAAAATTGATTTTTTCATTTGCGTTTGTGTTTGTCGTGAATTAATGAGACAAGATTAATTGTCTTTCCACTGATCATATTTTTTCTTTCGATCAAATGAATAATATAAA
The DNA here is from genome assembly GCA_031402955.1 of Saprospiraceae bacterium. Lineage (GTDB taxonomy): Bacteria > Bacteroidota > Bacteroidia > Chitinophagales > Saprospiraceae > Opimibacter. The sequence continues at coordinate 1,647 of JANNSS010000095.1, read as the reverse complement.
AGACCAAACGCAAATAAAAATATTATTTCATGATTTCTTTTCGATGTGCCACTCCCCACTCCATCATTTTATCTAAGACTTCACTCAACGTAAATCCTGATTTAGTTAATTCATATTCGACCGTCACGGGTATAGTATTATACACTGTACGACGTACCATGCCATTCAGCTCAAGATCCTTTAATTCCTTGGATAACATACGTGGTGTTATCTTCGGAATATCGCGTTCGAGTTCACGAAAACGCTTCTTGCCAAACATCAATGAACCTATAATCGGCAGCTTCCATTTACCACTCATGACATTCATCGTATCATTAAGTGCAAGTACATACTCCGTACTACATGTTCTCGCCCGCTCAATTGCTTTTGTCGTTGACATATTTATTTTAATTACGCTGTGTGTATTGTTTTTTCCTAACAACATCATTTGCATGATGAACAACTTTCATTTGTTGGTTTAGGAGTTTAGGAGGTTAAAAGGTGACGTTCATAGGTAGAAAATAAAAGCTTAGGAGGTTAGGAGCTTAGAAGGTTATGTTTTTGGATTAAAAATATTTATAACCTACTAAGCCTCTAATCTACTAAGCCCCTAAGCTCCTAAGCCCCCACTATACTTCAGTATACCACTATACCTTTGTATAGTACTTACTTTTGTATAGTAAAAGTACCTACTTTTACATTATCAACGTAAAAAAATGACCCCTTTGACATTTTTCGCCATAAAAAGCTGAACAACGGGAGACATAAACGCATTATAGCACTACCACATTTAAAAACAACCAATGATGGACAGAAAAGACTTTCTCCGAAAAGGCCTGATGGGCACCGGGATGCTGGTGACGTCGGCTGCCATGGGCCAGGTCATTAAAAATGAAATAGATGAACTAGCCCCCCTGGAAACCATCGGTTTTAACCACATTCCAAACACAGAATCAAAAATCATGAGTAACACAGTATTACACCGGGCTTCTACCCGCGGTGATGCCAACCATGGATGGCTCCATAGCCGCCACACCTTTAGTTTTGCCAATTACCATAACCCGGAGCGCATGCACTTTGGAGTGCTTCGCGTCCTCAATGACGATAAGGTCGCAGCCGCCAGAGGCTTTGGCACCCATCCGCATGACAATATGGAAATCATATCCATTCCCCTGGATGGCGATCTTGAGCACAAAGACAGCATGGGCAATGTATCCGTCATCAAACACGGGGACATTCAGGTATTGAGCGCCGGTACCGGCATTACACATAGCGAATACAATAAGAATATTGACAAGGAAGTCAAGTTCCTCCAGATCTGGTTGTTCCCGAATAAAAAGAGTGTAACACCACGTTATGACCAGATCGCGCTCAATCAAAAGGAACGTCATAACAAGTTTCAGCAAATCCTCTCTCCCAGCCCTGATGATGCCGGCGTCTGGATACACCAGGATGCCTGGTTTCACCTCGGCCAGTTTGACAACAGCTCGACTGCCGAATATAAAATCAAACGAAAAGGGAACGGCGTCTATGCATTCGTGATCAAAGGCGACGTCACCATCGAAGGTCAGACATTACATGAGCGCGACGGACTAGGTGTGTGGGATGCCGAAAAGATATCCCTGATCGCCAATTCTCAGGGCGCAGAAGTGCTGCTGATGGATGTCC
>JANNSS010000094.1:0-13618 GCA_031402955.1 Saprospiraceae bacterium | reverse complement strand
ACTGTAGATGTCCGGCTTGAAGGTGAGCTTGTCAAGATTCTTCTTCAACTTTTTACCTTTCTCCACCAGGTAAGCGATGTTGTATTTATGGCCCTCACGTTTATTCAATTCTTCAAGGACCTTGATGTCGAATGACTGTATTGTGGTGATATTTTCTATACCCAGCCGCTTGATCTCGGTGACTACGAGGTCAACAAACTTCGCAGGCTCAGGCTGGTATTCAATATAGGCTTTAGGGTCTGATTTGATCTCGATGTTATACCTCGGTTGCGCATATTTATTGTCCTCCGCAAAGCTCCTGACCATCCGCACGACCATCTTCAGAGTAGGCTTGACCGCCTGGATCTTCTGCTGGTTCGGAAATTTCGCATTCACCTTCATCCCACAGTCATAACCCTGTATCTGCGGATAATCCATCTTGTACAGGTTCAGTGTTTTCTCCTCCGCTTTTTCGATGACGATACCTCCAGGACGAGTACATATCTCACTCGACATCCACGGCTCATGTGACACCACCACCTGACTGTCAGCAGATATCACCACATCCATCTCCAGCGTAGTCACCCCCAGCTCCACTGCTTTTATAAAGCCTGGCAGGGTATTCTCCGGCATGAGCCCCCGGCAGCCCCGGTGCCCCTGCAGGTCAAAGGTGGTTTGGGCAGTAACCATATTCTCGGATAGGATTGTTGCCAGTAGGATGATGCATAGGTGGCAGATGTTTCTCAATGGAAGGGTGGTTTTTGAGGTCGTAATTTACAAAGTTCTGAGCTACCAGCTACCAGCTACCAGCTTCCAGTTGTGTAAGAGAGTGAGAAGTGCAAGAGAGTAAGAGCGGTGTAGACGAGTGAAGACATCATGCCAATGCAATTAACACGCTGGAACTGCCTGGTAGCTGGAAGCTCGGAGCTGGCAGCTGATTTAGATTCAGCTGTCCCTATGCTGGTGGTGTGGACACCTGGCCAGCAGCAGAGCTGCCTGGAAGCTGGAAGCTGAGAGCTGGTAGCTAATATCTGCCTGGTAGCTGGAAGCTCGGAGCTGGCAGCTGATTTTGATTCAGCTGTCCCTAAGCTGGTGGTGTGGACACCATACCAGCGGCCTATGCTGGTGGTGTGGACACCAGGCCAGCGGCAGAGCTGCCTGATAGCTGACAGCTCAAAACTCACAGCCTCACCACTTTCCTCACCACCACCTCTCCATCACACACGATCTGACAAATCATCATCCCCGTATAATGCCCGATATCCTCCGCATTCAATTGCAACTTATGCTCACCGGATGCAGATACTTGCTCAACTGCTTTCAACAAGCTGCCGGAAGCACCATAGATGTTGATCCGCACACGACTGTCTCGCTTGAGTTTGTAACGGATGGTCGTCTGATCATTGAACGGATTAGGCATGACACCAAAGTAGGAAATGATCGAAGGAGCCTCATTGCCTGTTTCAATAATCTCGAGGTTGGCCTGATGCGTCTGACTTTCAGTATAGATTTCTGAAGCAAGGATTTCCTCTGTCTGCAGGATGTTGCCTGTAAGGGATGTCGCGGTAGTGGACATCAATGTCAGGCTGAACAACACATCGCCATTGTTGATGCGCGTCAGTTGATCAGTATGCCAACTCAAACGAAATGCTCCATCATGTGAGAAGGATATATTTTCTTCATCAATAGGCAAGCTGATACCATGCACATCACCTAATGAAAGATCATTAAATATCCATCCGAGTTGAAGTCCCTCAATGGTCATGTCTTCTCCAGCCCTGATATCAATCGTGACAGTTTTGCCCGGCACCATCGGTACATCATCAATGGCCAGTTCAAGTTGCTCGCCACTGCGGATTTCAATAGGTTGACCCCCGAAGAAAGAGGCAAGCTCACCATTCAAATCACCAACTTTGATTCCTAAGAAATCAGCTTGCGTCGTGCCTCCTTGTAATACTTCGATATACTGTGTCTCCCGGAATGTTGACAGATCATCACTGACCAGCGATTGCGGCCACACACCAAATCTCCAGCTCGTATTGCCAGGAAAGGACTCGTATATACCAAGCAATGTTCTCCTGAAGGCAACGATGTCCAGCAGATTCACAGCACCATCATGATTAGCATCCGCAGCTACATATTGAGCCAGAGAGGTGAATGGCTTCTTGCCAAGGATATGACGCTGGATGGCTATCAGGTCCAGTGTGTTGAAGCCCGCTAAGACTCCGCTGTTATTGTAGCCCTCAAGATAATACGTTGAACCCCTCAGAAGATTGTTGAAAGTATAACCTCGATCAATACCTGCATGATCCACATTGTATGGATTGAAGTTTGCTGATAATGAAAGCTGTACCTCCGTCCCTGCAATAGGATTGCCTTTGATGGTCCGTACTTTTCCTTCCACTACAGGTATTTTTCCTGGTTGGATCACACAACCTCCACTGATCACGATGTTTTCGAGGTCCCAGGCAGCAACAGCCGCGCCATTGCCAACAGGACAATAGGGTAGCAACTCAATTCGGAATACCGTCGGTGCATCTACTTCAAACAAAGTATCATCCGTAAAGGAGAAATCATGAAATGACCATGCAGTCGTAGTTGGAATAGCAGGATGACTATAGATCTCCGTTCCATTTTTCAGGATGCGGAGGCCAAATAATGTCGGATAATTATTAGGCCCGCTATCACCATCAATCCATGCATAGGTAAGTGGTGCTTTTTCCTGAAACTGTAAGTTGGTAATTTCAAATACAGAACTTGGATCAGGTGTGATGGTCACTTCCATGATCACTGAGGACTGATGACCGGGCACATAGTTGCATCCGCCCATAGCACTCACACACATTGCAGTGCTATTGTTGAGTCCCGGCGTACAGGAATGTTTGTTTTCCTGCGGAGGTGATCTGTGCAGGATACTGGCGGTCACCGAAGCGCAGGTGGATATCGCGGGAAAGAATGGAGTGAATTCAGAATAGTCCATATTCGAGCCATTGCTCATATACGATGTGCAATCATCAAGATCATAGACGACCAGCGGATCACAAGCCACGAGGCGCAGGCTCAGGATGCGAATGCTGTCGCAACCATTCATCAGCGAAAACGTATCTGTATAAATACCTGCCTGGTCATAGCCTTCATAGGATTCACCAATGCAGACAGATGCTTCAATGGAAGTCACCGGGCCACCGGGACCGCCACATGTATTTTCGATTTGCAAGGAAGTGGGTGCAGGTATGATCTCGAGATCAATAACTTCCGGAACAAAAGAAAATATAGTTGGTTCGATATCATAAAAAGCCCCGTTTTCGACATTTGATACAATAATATCAATAGTTGTGGTGCCAGTACAATCATCGTTGATTTGTCCATCCAGGTCTGTTTTTACAAGGATCAAATCTCTTCTGCCGTTTTCTTCAGCCCAGGCAGTAAAGTAGAGGGCACTATCCATCATCACGAGTTGGGTTGAAATACCTCCAGTATAAAATGTGTTGTCGTTTTCAGCAAAGTCATACCGCCTGGCCCAGATAACATCACCTTCATGATTGATTTTAAACAAGAAGATATCACTAGGTCCAATGTTTCTACTCATGATCACGAAGCCATCCGATGTCGCGATGATTTCATCGGATATGTCTGCCTGTCCTGGAATGTCATATTGTTTTATCCACGTAAGATCACCTGACAAACTGGTTTTTTGAATATACAGATTAACAGCGTTAACATCGGTGCCAACAGGATCACCATGCGAAATGGAATAAATGGCGCTCTGATCAACTACAAGGTCGGAACCATACAAACGTGCGGTGACATTCCCGGGTCGGTGTCCAAGCTTGATCCAGGAGGGTATGCCATCATCCGGATTCAATCTCGACAACATGGTCCGCATTCTTGATGTCGCACCACCGTTTGTAAATCGTCCCGTGGCATATAATGCGCCTTCATGCAGTACCAGATCCCATATCGTCTGGGAGCTGCCAAGCGCATAGTGTTTGGAAAAGTTTGTATTAATCTGACCTGTTGCCCGGTCTATTTCCAATAGTTCAGCATCCTGCGAAGTAAATGGATTGTTGGACATAAGATAATTACCACCATCACCTTTTTCAATCAAGGAAAATCCGTAATTTTTACTTTTACTAACGTATTGATGAGCCCATAGCACTTGTTGTAGGTCAGGATCATATTTGAGCAGAAAGATTTTGCCACCGGCACTGATATCTGTCATACCCGACAGACATAGCTTACCTTCTGAATCGAGGATCAGCGCATAGGGTCTTTCCGGCTCTCCGGGCAATACATCAAAAGCCCTTGCCCACAGGATATTACCATCAGCGTTCATTTTTAGGATAAGCGTGCTGTCGTTAACCGCTCCCCCTAAGTAGATCACTTTATTGACTTCATCGATGGCCAGCGTATAGCCGGCTTCATCCGAGAATGCTGATCCGATCGACCTTGCAAATGTAGATACGCAGGAAGTTTGGGATGTTACGTTCAAGGTCAGACTCAAAAGGAAAGCCAATATCAGAGGAAGGGTTTTTATCATTTCGGTTGGAATAATTGGTTCGCAATAGGTTTCAGATTACAAAGTATGAAAAAAAATCGTATCTGATATTGACACATATGTCGTTATTCGTGAGGCGTCAGTCGTGAGGCGAGATAAGTGAGTCGTCAGTCATGGATGTCAGGTGGATCATGATCTCTGCCTGCAGCCAGGAGGCTGCAACAACAGCTCTAACATTAGATCCAGATTTGTAATGCCCCTGCTCCCGTAGCCAGAGGCTACTCCGAACGATGATTTTTAAAAAAAAGCATCGTTCGGGAAATAAGGGCTTGCCCTTGCCTCTTGCTCCTTGCCCCTTGCTCCATGCTCCATGCCCCTTGCTCCTTGCCCCTTGCTCCCTGCCATTCCGCCGTTCCACCTTTTCCCTATCTTAGCCCCGACTAAAACGAAGCGATGAAAAAGATCTATGGTGGCAAACTCATCCAGCCGCTCATGGCAGCCGGGGTGTTTCTCTTATTGAGCGTGATGTATTTCCTCCCCCAGTTACAGGGAAAAGTGATCCAGCAATCGGATATATTGTCCGTACGGGGTATGAACCACGAAGCCCTCGTCTGGAAAGAGAAGACCGGAGATGTTATCCTATGGACCAATTCCATGTTTGCCGGGATGCCCACCTACCAGTTAAGTGCTCCCCAGAAAAACAATATGGTCAAGGTGATCAATAGTTTGCATCAGGCTTTTATCGAGCGACCGATCGGATATTTTTTCGCTGCTATGCTGGGCATTTATATCGTCCTCCTTTGTCTAGGGGCAGGCCACTGGGCCGCTATGGTGGGGGCTGTCGCCTTTGGTTTTACAACCAACCAGATCAGCCTTTATGAGACCGGGCACATGAGTAAGTTTATGACCATCGTCTACAGCGCTTATCTTTTTGGCGGGGTCATTCTTGCCTACCAGAAGAAGTATACAGCAGGCGGGGTACTCTTCGCTCTCGGCATGGCCCTCAGTTTGTACAACAATCACATCCAGATGACTTATTACCTGGGTCTGTTCCTTATCCTGTATGTGCTGATAGCATTTGGTTTTGCGATCAAACAAAAAGAAATTCCTGCCTTTATCCGTGGATCAGCAGTCTTATTGATCGGCCTGATCCTCTCTGTTGGTGCATCCGCTTCCAAATTGTGGACAACGCTCGAGTTCAGCCACGATACCATGCGCGGCAAACCTATCCTGGAGACGCCACTCAACAATGCAGATCCCGCTTCCGCCAATGTAGATGGACTCGACTGGGAATATGCCATGCAATGGAGTAATGGCGTGAAAGATGTCATCGCTATGTTTATTCCCCGCGGCGCGGGAGGCAGCGGATCAGAGAAGTTATCCGCTAATGCTAACGTCATCAAAGATCTCAGGACCAAAGGCGTCACGCAGGAAGTTCCGGTGCCACTATATTTTGGATCCTTACCATTTACTGCAGGACCTGCTTATGTTGGTGCGTCCGTTCTTTTCCTGTTTGTCTTCGGACTTTTTTATATCCGCAGATCTATTCGGTTTTGGTTGGTAGGTATTGTATTGCTGACGGTCTTGCTCTCGATGGGTAAGCATTTCGAAGTGCTCAACAAATTGCTCTTTGATTATCTGCCGCTCTATAGCAAATTCAGAGCACCCAGTTCCATTCTGAGTGTTACGGCGTTGCTGATTCCATTAGGTGCCGCACTCGGCCTGGGTGGTTTTATGCGCGGGCATGAGAAATCTTTTCAAAGGCCGATATGGATTGCCCTTGGCACTGTCGGAGGCTTATGTCTGTTGATTGCATTGCTGGGCCCTTCGCTCATGACTTTCAACGGTGCAGGCGATGCACGTCTCGGTGAAGCAGGGTGGAATATCGATGCACTCATCAAGGACAGAAAATCTGCACTTGTCGCTGATGCCTGGAGATCCTTTATTTGGGTGCTCCTTTGTTCAGCCGTCATCTGGGTATACCATCAAGGCAAGATCAAGCAATGGCTTTTACTTTCAGGTCTTGGCCTGTTCATCATCGCTGATCTCTGGGCGATCGCACGCAGGTATATTTCACCTGCTGATTTTGTACCGGATCGCACTATTGAATCGATCTTTGATCCACGTCCCGTAGACCAGCAAATCCTTCAGGATCCGGATATTCATTACCGTGTTCATGATATCACGTCTAATCCGTTTACCACTTCGATGGCGTCCTATCATCACCGTACGATTGGTGGATATAGCCCGGTTAAATTCCAACGCTTCCAGGATCTCATCGATCGGTACATTCAACAGGGAAATATGAATGTGTTGAGCATGCTCAATACCAAGTATTTTATTCTCAACAATGCTGAGAATAATCCAGTCGTACAAATGAATCCAAATGCAATGGGCAATGCATGGTTTATCGAAACCATCAGGACGGTCAACACGAATCGCGAAGAGCTCGATGCTATCGATTCAGTGGACCTCCGTCTCACGGCGTTCGTCCACAAGGAATTCGATGCTGACGTAAAAGGTTTCGACCCTGTCAAGAATGGAACCATCAGCCTGACCTCCTATGCGCCTGATGAATTGGTGTATAGAAGTTCAGCGCCTTCAGATCAGATAGCCGTCTTCTCTGAAATGTACTATGGCCCCAACAAAGGATGGCAAGCCTACATCGATGGAGTAAAAGCTCCACACTTCAGAGCCAACTATGCCCTTCGCGCCATGAACGTACCACAAGGCGACCATGAAATCAAATTCAAATTCGAACCCAAATCATTCGTGATAGGAGAGATCATTTCACTTGTCTTTTCCATGCTGATCATCTTGATCCTGATCTTCGGATTATACAAATGGCTGACGAAAGCGGAGCCTACAGCCCCCGTGGCGATTGCTGACCTGGGCCACAAACATGCAACAAGTACGAGTCATACGGACAGAAAGCTGTTACGTAAAAAGAAAAAATAAGTGAGCAGTTAGCAACTAGCAGTTAGCAGTGAATATTGGAAATAAGGAAATAGGAAATAGGAGGCAGGCCTTTTTGTAAATCATCTCGAATAGGTAAAGGACTGTGACCCAAAACTGTTCGAGCTGCGTGGACGGCCGCTTTTTAGCCATAAAGCTAAAAAGAGGTGTGAGTGAAAGGAGAATAGGCGAGAAAGCAGACCAGGAAGCCAGGCTTATGCTTCTATCGCTAAGCGAGTTTTTTGGGTCACTAGCCTTTTTGGTTACTTTTTGGGCAATGCAAAAAGTAACACGTATTTCAAGTCCCCTTTAGGGGATTTAGGGGCAAAACAGAGATATGACAACCTTCGGTTTAATAGGATACGGCAAAATCGGCGAACGCCACGTCGAACATATCATCACACATCCTGAAGCACAGCTTCACAGCATCTTTGATATCAAAGCAGATCGCCTCAATCTGTTTCGTAATAAGTATAAAGGGATACAGACCTATGATTCGCTGAAAGGGATTCTCCATGAACCGGCCATTGATATCATCACGATCTGCACGCCCAATTCGACACATGCGGACATAGCCATCGCGGCGATGAAGGCAGGTAAACATGTACTGGTTGAAAAACCAATGGCCATCAGCAAGGTCGATTGTGAAGGAATGATCCATATCGCCCTGAAAACAGGCAAATCGCTTTTTGTAGTCAAACAAAATAGATTTAATCCGCCTGTGCAGGCTGTGAAGAAATTAGTAGACGAGAAGAAGCTTGGCAAGATCCTTTCTGTTTCGGTCAATTGTTACTGGAACAGGAATGAATGGTACTACAAATCTTCTGACTGGAAAGGTAAAAAGGCATTTGATGGCGGCACACTATTCACACAGTTCAGTCACTTTATTGATGTGATCTATTATCTTCTCGGGGATATGCAGATCCTGCACGCACAGATGGCCAATGTCAGCCATAAGGGGATGATCGAGTTTGAAGATACAGGCATCGTTTCATTCCTGTTGAAAGATTCCCATGCTCCCGGGGTACTGCACTACACCACTTCAGCGTTTCAGAAGAACATGGAAGGCAGCATCACCATTTTTGCAGAAAATGCCACGATTAAGATAGGAGGAAAATACCTCAATACAATCGATTACCAGGCGACCAACGGATTTGATATCATAGACCTTCCCGCAGGTGCCGCTTCCAATAATTATGGAGACTATGAAGGTTCCATGTCCAATCATGATAAGGTGATCGATAATGTGATCCAATCATTGAATGGCAAAGTTGAGATTATGACGAATGCGTATGATGGTCTCAAGACAGTGGAGATCATCGAGAATATCTACCAGGTTGCAGTCCATACCGGATCATAAGCGGATGGGGAATACAATACATCATACTGCGATTCTGGAAGGAAATATCGAATTAGGTACCGGCAATAAGATCGGACCATATGTCGTGATGCGCGGCAATGTCCGGATCGGGGATAATAATATCATTGGTTCAGCAGCCCAGTTTAAAAACAATCTCACGATAGGCAACGAAAACCGTATCTACTCAGGCGCTTCTATCGGCGCGGTGGGTGAAATGGGTTTGAAAGGCGACCGACTTGTGGAAGAAGGTAAAGTAGTCATTGGCAATCAGGTAACCATTCGAGAATTTGTGTGCATTCATTCACCGGTCTATACACTGGAAACCAGGATTCATAACCAGGTCTATCTGATGAATAAGAGTTATGTCGCACATGATTGTGTGATTGGGCAGGGGAGTGTACTAAGTGCAGGCGTACTGGTTGGTGGTCGTGTAGTCGTGGAGGAAGGAGTCAACATCGGTATGGGCACAGCAGTGCATCAGCGATGCCATATCGGTGCGTATGCAATGATCGGCATGCAGACTCCGGTCAATAGAGATATCCTTCCATTTGCCACCGTCGCAGGCAGTCCTGCACGGATCATAGGTTTTAACCGGATCGGCGCGGAGCGACATGCTTATGATGAAATCTGGATGCAGGAGGTGGAGGAACTCTTTAAGCAAGATGTGCAAATTGGGTTTTCTACAGAGAATCCGATGATGCAGTTAATACATATTTTTCTGTCAGCACATCCGGAAGCGCTCATCCGAGTGAGGAGTGCATTTGATTGATGGGTGGGTAATTTATTTCATTTATGGGGAGAATCGTATGAAGATTTTTAGCTTAAGACATTTGTTGTTTGCAGGTACGCTCCTTTTTGTGTTTGCTTGTTAGTACCTGCATTGCCGTTGTTGGTGCGCCGTGGTGAGCGGAGTCGAACCTTCCTCACCAACAACCAGACACGCTGGTGGTGTGGACACCGAACCAGCGGCATTGCCGTTGGATGGCGTTCTCGCCGCCAACCACCGATATTCCTACCTTTACCCCTTCGAAAATCAAGATAAATGAGTTCCTCTCTCCCTCATATCCCGCTGGTCGACCTGGTAGCCCAATACCAGGCCATCAAACCCGAAATGGATGCTGCGATCAGCGCCATCATCGGGAATGGACACTTTATCGGAGGTGAACCTTTAAAAGCTTTTGCAAAGGAGTTCGCCGCCTATGCTGATGTTCCATTTTGTGTTCCTTGTGCCAATGGGACGGACGCCATTGAGATAGCGCTCAGTGTGTTAGGGATCGGGCCAGGTGATGAAGTGATCATACCCTCTTTCACATTCGTTGCTACGCTTGAAGCCGTATGCAATGTTGGTGCTACACCTGTGCTGTGCGATATTGATCCTCAACGGTACACGATAGATCCTTACAAGGCTATTTCGCTCGTGACACCGGCTACGAAAGCATTTATTCCTGTTCATCTCTTTGGTCAGATGGCTGACATGGATCCTTTAGTCACATTTGCTTCGGACAACAATCTGTTTATTATCGAAGATGCTGCACAGGCACATGGAGCTATGTATAAAGGGAAACAGGCAGGAAGTATAGGTGAAATCAATACATTTAGCTTTTATCCCGGCAAAAATCTTGGTGCGTACGGGGACGCGGGGGCTATAACGACGCGCAGCGAAGGGCTGTATGACAAGGTATTTAAAATTGTCAATCATGGGCGGGCCTCCAAATATGATCACGAGATCGTCGGACGCAATAGCCGTATGGATACCTTGCAAGCCGCAGTGCTCTCCGTCAAGCTTCGGCACCTGAAAGCATGGACCGCAAAGCGTCAAGACATAGCATCACGTTACCGCACCCTGCTTAGCAAACTCGGTAGTATCCAAATGACCAGAGCGTACGCTGACAGTCCGGGAGTCTATCATCTCTTTGTGATTCGTGTGGATTCGGGTATCCGTGATAATTTCAGAGACTATCTAAGGTCAAAAGGTATTGAGACAGGCATACATTACCCGATCTCTTTGTCCAAGCTCAAAGTAACTACCGATCAACTCAAGATCGATGTGGTTTGCCCTGAAGCAGAAAAGGCCAGTGAAGAAGTAGTTTCTCTACCGATTTATCCGGAACTGACGGACCAACAACAGGATTATATTTGTGAACAAATCAAAGCCTATTTCCAAAAGCAAAATAATTGAGGAATTTATTGAATAGCCCCCACCTTCAGGTGGTGGGCAATGAATGAAAATTTATTGAATAGCCCTCACCTTCAGGTGGGGGGAAATAAATAAAATCCCCTCGAATAACCAGGGAAAAAATATATGGGAATAATACAACGACAAGGCCTCAAGTCAAGCATCATCAGCTACATCGGTGTAGCTATCGGGGTATTGAGTACCATGTATATCTATCCGAATGCGCTTGAGATCCTCGGGCTTTTCAGATCGCTGTTTGATGCTTCTGTGTTGATCGGAATCGTGGTCATGATGGGCAGTAGTGTTTCAGCAGTTCGTTTTTTTCCGAAATATCAGGATGCCAATACCGGACATGGTGGATTACTTACATGGTTATTACTGGTATCAGGCGTTGGATTCTTAGCTTTTTTGTTGGTATATCCGTTCCTGGATAATTGGTTGGTGGAATACGTCTTTAGAGATGATAATGCGATCTATGCTGACCTTGTCATCTATATCATCCCATTGACATTGTTATTGGTATTGATCAATTTGTTATCAAGATACATTTCAAATTTCAGACTCATCACCGTACCTGCCGCGCTTGAACAACTTAGTATTAAAATATCCCTCCCGGTCATTGTTCTGTTCTATCTGCAAGGTTGGTTGTCTATCGAAGGAGTTGTCATTTGTATAGTGGCATCTTTTGCGTTTGCAGCATTTGGAATGATCTATTACCTCATGCATCTCGGGGAGTGGAAACTCACAAAGCCATTGATATGGAAAGACAAGCCGTCGCTTAAAGAATATTCCTGGTATGCCTGGTACGGTATTCTATCCGGCATAGGAAGCCAGGTGGCATTCAAGATTGACAGCCTGATGGTATTCAGTTTGATCAAGTCACAGGCAGCAGGCGTATATTCCATCTCATGGGCTTTGTCAGAAATTATCATCAAGCCAATGCGTTTACTTGGCAGTATTGCAGGACCCATGCTCGCTCAGAAGATTGAGGAAAACAAGATGGACGAAGTCAAAACCATCTATCAGAAATCTTCACTGACGATGACCATTATTGGTGCAGGTTTATTTTTTCTCATCTGGACAGTATTACCTTTTATTTTCCAACTGATGCCTGAAACGGAAGTGATGCAACAAGGGACATACGTAGTCTTTTTCCTTGGTCTTGCGCAAGTGTGGGATATGATGACGGGTGTCAACAGTGAGATTATTTCGTATTCCAAGCATTACCGGTTTACACTCTACCTGACTTTGTTTCTGGCCATCATTAATATTATTGGCAATTTCATCTTCATTGAAATGTATGGTTTGGCAGGTTCTGCATTGGCCACCTGCATTTCCATGTTTCTGTTTAATGTAGCTAAACTCACATTTATCCAGGTTAAATTTGGATTTCATCCATTTACCTCGCGTATAATCCCTGTGATTGCCTTTTGTGTCGGATCCTGGCTAGTCGCCCGGATGCTGCCTGATTCAACGAGCAATGTGATCAACTTGTTTTACAAAAGTGCTGTCTTCACAATCCTATATGGAGGAGCTATCTGGAAATTCAACATCTCCCCGGATATCAATCATTGGATTGACCTGGCCTTGACAAAGGCTACGACCATCTTCAAAAAGTCGAAATGAAACAGGTAGGGTCGTGTTGCACCCGACCGATAGTTCACATTAACATCGTATTTTTACACTCCATTAACCATAGTACAGTTACCGCTTACCATTTACCATTTAACATTTACCACTTTTCACTCTTCACTTTTCACTCTTCACTTAGTATGTCTTTCGATCAACTAAAACGCGATATCAAAGGTGGCCTGACCTACCCGGTCTACCTGTTGCATGGAGAAGAGTCCTATCTGATCGATGAGGCAGCTGATTTTCTGGAGCGTCATCTGCTGCAGGAGCACGAGAAGGCATTTGATCAGCAGATTCTGTATGGCATGGATTGCAATGCACGCTATGTCGTGGAACAATTGCAATTATTCCCCATGCTGGCTGCACGTCGTGTGGTGTTTGTACGTGAGGCCCAACAGATGGAGGACCTGAAAGATCTGGAAGGATATTTTAACAGACCTGCGCCAGGGAGTATCCTGATTCTATCCCACAAAGGCAAGTCGATGGACAAGCGACTAAAGGCCTATGATGCTATCAAGAAGAATGGATTTGTCTTTGCAGCAGACAAGCTGAAGGATAAAGACGTACTTCCCTGGCTGATGAAGGCAGCGAGTGACCTCAAATTGAAAATTGATCCGGATGCCGGCGAGGCTATGATTGAACTCATCGGAGAAGAGATTTCTTTGTTATATCCCGAACTCACCAAGCTTGCGCTCAATCATGCGGGTGGAAGTGCTATTTCCAAGACCGACATACTTGACGTGATCGGTTTGAGCAGGGAATACAATGTGTTTGAACTGCAGAATGCATTGGAATCCGGCAATGTCACGAAGACCTTAAGCATAGGCGCCCGCATGGCCGAGCAAAAAGGCTACAGCATCATTCCGCTGATTGCGTTGCTGGCCGGGTTTTATTCCCGGATATATATTGTCAAATCTCTTGGCCCCACCAGTGATAATGCGATAGGAGAGGCGATAGGTAATAAGTCTCCCTTTTTCATCAACAAGAATAAAGAAGCGGCAAGGAAATATTCGCTGGA
>JANNSS010000093.1:0-4011 GCA_031402955.1 Saprospiraceae bacterium | reverse complement strand
TGGAGGATTGTATTTACCCTCGCGATGGCAGGCGTAGTGATTAGTCGCAGGGAAACAGATGTCTTCTATACATTATTGATATGCTTTACCGGCTTGCTGATGGTCTGCGTGCTTGAAGAGAAAATCGATGGTTCGACTACGCTCACCAACCGGAATGACAATATCAGGACCGGATAATTTTTACTTCGCCTCAGCCTCAGCCTTCGCCTTTTTTTTGGTAAATGGTAAATGTTTAATCCTTCCTTCGCCTTCGCCTCAGCCTTCGCCTTTTTTTTGGTAAATGGTAAATGTTAAAGGGTAAATGTTTAATCCTTCCTTCACCTTCGCCTAAGCCTCCGCCTTTTTTCCATGAGCGTCCTCGGCTTGAAAGCCGAGGCAATTCAATTTCTGGCTTGGGAGCCAGTTTTTTCGCTCATGATATTGCTTAGCCTTAGCCTTAGCCTCCGCCTTTTTTCCATGAGCGTCCACGACTTGAAAGTCGTGTCAATTCAATTTCTGGCTTGGGAGCCAGTTTTTTCGCTCATGTTATTACTTCGCCTCAGCCTCAGCCTTCGCCTATTTCATTTTTCATTTTTCATTTTTCACTTTTCATTTCCCGTGGCACTGCTTATACTTCTTCCCACTGCCACAAGGACAAGGATCATTCCTCCCCACTTTAGGTTCTTCTCTCTTCACCGTTTCGACGACCGTCTCAGGTCTGCGACCCGCCGCCGCCGCTGCTGCTTTGCGCGCGATTTCTTCGGTTCTGTTGGTCCGGATTTTACTCAGGTCTGTTTTTTGTTCCCTGGCTTCACGCACCTCATCGTTGCCCTGGATGAGCAGGCTTCCACGTGACAGGTATGAACAAACATCCTGGTTGATTTTGTACACGAGGCCTTCAAACAGTTCATATGCCTCCATCTTGTACACGACTAATGGATCTTTTTGTTCGAAGGAAGCAGCTTGTGCAGATTCCTTGAGTTCATCCATGTGTCTCAGATGCTCTTTCCAGTGATCATCGATCAATAAGAGGCTGATCGCTTTTTCGATGTCAATCATGACAGACTTGCCCTTGGTATCAATCGCTTCTTTCAGATCCGCCGAAACGGGGAGTGCATGTTTGCGCCCATCAGTAAATGGAATCGAAATACGTTTATACCGGTGCCCTTCATTTTCATGCACACTCTTGATGATCGGCATCAGCGTGTCTGCTACCTTGTAACGCTTGTTTTCATATTGCTTCTGGATCTGATCCTGGAATAGTTCAACCAGTACATCAGACGAAGTAGTTCTGAATGTTTCCTCATCGACATCCGGCACAGCACCCATGATGGTCATGCTTTCTTCAATGAATTCTTCGTAGTCATTTTTATTCTTCGCACGCTCCACGATGCTGTCTGCCATGGACATAAACATCTGGTTGATGTCAAGCTGCAATCGGGCACCTTCAAGCGCATGTTTACGTTTGCGATAGATCGCCTCCCGCTGGATATTCATGACGTCATCATATTCCAGCAAACGCTTACGGACACCGAAGTTGTTTTCTTCAACTTTCTTTTGTGCGCGTTCGATTGATTTGGTGACCATCGAATGCTGGATGACCTCACCTTCTTTGTGCCCCATACGGTCCATCACCTTTGCGATACGCTCAGAATGGAACAGACGCATGAGGTTATCTTCAAGCGATACATAAAATTGGGAAGAACCCGGATCACCCTGGCGACCGGCACGCCCACGAAGCTGACGGTCTACCCGTCTTGAATCATGTCGTTCGGTACCGATGATAGCCAGACCTCCTGCCTCTTTAACACCCGGGCCGAGCTTGATGTCTGTACCCCGGCCTGCCATGTTGGTCGCAATGGTTACGCGGCCTGCAAATCCTGCTTCAGCAACCACTTCGGCTTCACGCTGATGTTGTTTAGCATTCAGTACATTATGAGGAATGCCCCGGAGTTGAAGCATCCGGCTTAGTTTTTCAGAAATATCTACCGAGGTGGTACCCACCAGCACCGGCCTTCCTGCTTGCGTCAGCGTTGCAATATCATCGATGACGGTGTTGTATTTTTCTCTTGCAGTTTTAAATACCAAATCCTCCCTGTCATCACGCTGGATAGGTCTGTTGGTTGGAATGACGACAACATCGAGTTTATATATTTCCCAGAGCTCACTGGCTTCTGTCTCCGCTGTACCGGTCATACCGGCAAGCTTATGATACATCCTGAAGAAATTCTGCAACGTCACCGTCGCATACGTTTGCGTGATCTCTCCGACTTTTACATTTTCTTTTGCTTCGAGTGCCTGATGCAATCCATCTGAATAACGACGGCCTTCCATCATACGACCAGTCTGTTCATCGACAATCTTGACCTCACCTTCCAATACGATGTACTCTTCATCTCTTTCAAACAGCGTGTATGCTTTCAATAATTGATTGATCGCATGTAGTCGCCTTGACTTGATCGAAAAATCCTGAGCCAGTGCTTGTCTTGCTTCTGCCAATGCTTCCCCTTTCAATTCATTGGACTCCGAGATGGCCTGCATCTGGGAAACAATATCCGGCATGACAAAAAACTGCGGATCTGTATTATACTTAGTCAGATACTCTCCACCACGCTCCGTCAATTCAATCTGCCTGTTTTTTTCGTCGATGGTAAACAGCAGGGGTTCATCCACAATATGCATTTTTTTGGATTGCTCCTGCATGTAGTGGTTCTCTGCGCGTTGCAGACCCACTTTGACACCATCTTCCGATAGGAATTTGATCAATGGTCTGTTTTTAGGCATAGCCCTGTATGATCTCAGCAATGCCATTCCACCTTCGCCTTCGTCATATCCACCTTTACCTTCCTGAAATAATTTTCGCGACTCAGCCAGGTATTGTGTTGCCATTTTACGCTGGGCATCCATCAGCTTTTCTACATAAGGCTTGAGCTCCATGTATTCCTGCTCTTCAGCCCCTTCAGGCACAGGGCCTGATATAATCAACGGGGTCCGCGCATCATCAATCAAAACCGAATCCACCTCATCGACCATGCAATAATGGTACTTACGCTGTACCTGCTCTTCAGGAGAACGCACCATGTTATCCCGCAAGTAGTCAAAACCAAATTCACTGTTGGTGCCATACGTGATGTCGCAAGTGTACGCGCGCTTTCTTTCAGGTGAATGTGGTTTGTGTTTGTCGATACAATCAACATTCAGCAACAGGAACTCGAGGATGGGTCCAACCCATTCACTGTCGCGTCGTGCGAGATAGTCATTGACGGTTACGATGTGTACACCTAAACCTGCAAGTGCATTGAGGTAGGAGGGCAGGGTAGCGACGAGTGTCTTTCCTTCACCTGTTCCCATTTCCGCAATTTTACCGTCGTGGAGTACCATACCACCAATGAGCTGAACATCATATGGAATCATATTCCATTTGACAGCTCCTCCGGCTGCAGTCCATTCATTTTTCCAAACTGCGGTATCTCCTTCTATAGCGACGTAAGACTTTTTAGTTGCCAGCTCACGATCATGATCTGTTGCTTTTGCACTGATGGTAGCGTTTTCAGTAAAACGCCTGCTGGTTTCTTTGATGACCGCAAAAGCTTCAGGCAATACCTCTTTCAGGATTTCCTCGAGGGATTTATCCCTTTCTTTCATCGCTTCGTCGAGTTCCTTATAGAGCTCCTCCTTGACCGAAAAATCGGTGTCCTCCTCCGCATCGCTGCGCAGGCCGGCGATTTCATGGTCTATGTCTTTCAGATACGTGGAGATCCGCTCTTTGAATTCCGCAGTTTTAGCCCGGAGCTCATCATGTGTAAGCGATTGATACTGAGCGGCAAATTCATTTGTAATCTCGACTACTGGGGAGTACGCTTTGACGTCGCGCTCATATTTTGAACCAAATAGCTTGGTGAATATTTTAAACATAACTTTAAATGTCGATTAAGAATGTAAAGATATGATCAGATACCATACCACATCGGGCATTCTATGTCAAATTGTCATGTGTTTGGGTATAATTAACACCTCATGCAGGCAGTTGGA
>JANNSS010000092.1:0-14515 GCA_031402955.1 Saprospiraceae bacterium | reverse complement strand
TCACAAACCTGGTAGCCATCTTTCTCCGGCATCATCACATCACTGATGATGAAATCAGGTACCTGTTCAAGCGCTTTGTCGATCCCGATTTTACCATTGTAGGCGACCATGATCTGGTAGTCATTTTCCAGGCATGCCCGGAGATAGACGACTACATCGGGATTGTCCTCGATGATGAGTAGTTGCGGCAAGGTTGCATCCAGCTCCGTATACGTTGCTTCCTCATCCATCGTGGCAGTGCCCGCCGGGATAGGCATCATCAGGTCAGATACTGTCAGAGGTTGTGTGTCAATCGGGGCACTATTGGTAATGGGCAACTGCACACATATCCTGGTCCCCCTGCTGATGACGCTTTCAACGGAGATGGTACCCCCCATCACTTTGACCAGTTCCTGCGTATGCGCGAGACCTATCCCTGTGCCCTGGGCGACACGCGTAGTAGTACTATCCACCTGGTAAAACCTGTCAAAGATATGCGGCAGGTCCTCCGGGGAAATTCCAATACCCGTATCGGTTACTTCAATTTCAAGTTTACCTTGCGCTTTATGCAATTTGACAATGATGTCTCCACCGGATGGCGTGAACTTTAAGGCATTGGAAATAAGGTTGGTGACGACCTGCTTGATTTGCTCCGGATCAAAATCCATCATCAGGGATTCAAACCCGGAGAAAAAACGAAGGGATAGGTTGTTGCCATTGGCATAGCTCTGAAATGATTCAGTCACGTAACGGAGGTAGGGAACAATATCATTTTGCTTCAACTGCAGTTTAAATGATTTGCTTTCCAGCTTAGACAGATCAAGCAATTGATTGATAAGGCGCAACAAATTTTTACCATTGTTTCCAATTAACTTTAAAGCATTCGAGACTTTCCCTTTGTCTTTTTCTTCGATTTCTTTTTGCCAGGCCCCGGTTTCAAGTTGATTCGTCATACCGAGTATGACCGTGAGCGGGGTGCGGAATTCATGGGTGAGATTAGTGTAGACCTGACTTTTAAAGGTATCCAGTTCTTTCAGTCGGTTGGCTTCTTCAAACTTCAACTTGAGTTCTTGCTGGAGGCGGATACGTTTTTTGAAAAAATAAATAATGGCATAGATGGTAGCCACCAGGAGTATAAAATAAATACTGTACGCCCACCAGGTTGCCCACCACGGAGGTAAAACGAAGATGCGCAAGGTCGCCGAAGGACTCCAACTTCCATATCCGATATTTCCCTGTACTTCAAACTGATAGTCTCCGGGTCGCAGCTGTGCATAGTTTGCGGAGTGATTAGTACCTGCATTGACCCAATCAGGATCGACGCCATGCAGTCTGTAGCGAAACCTGTTCTCCTCAGGGGTGACAAAATCCATCAATGCAAACTCAAGTGTCACCAGGTTCTGATCATGTCGAAGCTCCATCCTGTCTGCGAGATGTATGGGTTGGACGAGCGGACTGTTTTTTTGAAAATAGTCAATCTCACGATTATTAATTTTAACATCCGTGATATGCACCGCGGCCTTCGACTGTCGTTCTTTAATGGCTTCGGGGAAAAAAGCTGTTAATCCATTGACCCCGCCAAACATTAACCTGCCATCCGGAAAACGATAAAAGGCACTTGTATTGAATTCATTGCTTTGCAATCCATCACTCTCCCGGAAATTTTGAAAGATAAGTTCATGATCGCGGACATCAGATAAAGTGACGCTGCGGAGATGTTCATAAAAAGAAGGCAGGCATGTCATGCGTGAAAGCCCCCGATTGGTACTCATCCAAATGTTACCTTGATCGTCCGGAAGCATACCATACACTACATCGTTGGGCAGATCGCTGTTTTGAACGGTAAAATGATCAAATGTACCGGTCGCTATTTCAAGCAGGCTGATCCCACCACCTTTTGTACTCACCCAAAGCAAATCGTCAGGGAAAGCAGGATCATCACAAAAGCTGGTGATGAAATTATACCGAAGACCAGCAGGGTTGTCGGGATCTGTCTTGTAGATGACTGGTTGACCTTGCTTGATTTGATGTGTACCTTCTTCAAAAACCAAATCCGGAATCCGGACTCTTGCCATACCATTGGTCGTGCCAATCCAAAGATTTTGTTGGCGATCGGCATACAGTGAATAAACAGGTGAGCCCTTTCCAAGGGAGTCGGATAAATCGAGAAAACCGTATTGTTGCGTTACCGGATCAAAACGCATAACAATTGCATTCTCCCCTCCTGCCCAGATTACGCCTTCTTGATCTTCAATAATAGGTGTATATATATGTCCCGGAAATTTTTTGACCTGTAAAGGATCAGATAGATTGTTGTGGTCGAGGAAGTAATAGAACTTTAACTCATCCGAAATGATATAAGCTGATCCGCTTTTTGCCACATAGTATTCGAAGATACCATTCAGGGGAGCCGTAGCCGGGCTTGCAACATTTGTTTGCTCATCTAATAGCCAGGTTTTATCCGTACCAGCCAGCCACACATATATTTTATCTGCTGAAAGGATGCGTCTCACCGATTGTCCGGCCAGGAAATGCTCAAAAGGCTGACGAGATAATTTGATCTTACGAAGTCCATATCCACTCATGCCGATCCAGAGGTTACGACCGCGGTCAAGATCCATTGAGGAGGCTTCACCGTAAAGTTTTGCAATCAGGGTTGGCGAAGTCAATGAAAGACGGTTCATGGCTTCCGCTTCGGGCATTGAATAGATGTATGTATACTTTTCAACCCGTGTAGACCAGAATATATTTCCAATCCCATCACTAATTAAGCCGGCAGGTGCATACGGCAGGTGCTCCCAAGTCGGAAATTCGAGCAGCTTACCATTGTCTACCACCAATACCATGTTATTGTTTTCAATAAAGGAAATCCAGGTCTTCCCTGGTGCACTGCGCCCCATAAATACTGCATGTTTGGCGATATCTTCTTTGCGCACGAGTGCCAGGGAATTGTCGGGACGATCGTATTGATAAACACCATCACCCTCGATATAAACCAGAATTGAATGATTTGAGCTGGCGCTAACGAA
Organism: Saprospiraceae bacterium; assembly: GCA_031402955.1. Lineage (GTDB taxonomy): Bacteria > Bacteroidota > Bacteroidia > Chitinophagales > Saprospiraceae > Opimibacter. Next base: position 11,507 of record JANNSS010000092.1, on the reverse strand, counting down.
TTTGAAGATATTTTTCCCTTCATCGGCGCCTTTATTGACCAGAGAAACCGAGGCATATGCCACTAGCTCCGGGGACTGCAGAGTCCCAATGGATGTCGGATTCCAACGGATACTTAGTAAGCCACCATTGATACCTATCCACACCGTGCCATCCGGACTTTCATCGATGCTGTTGACGACCAGGGCGCCGGGAATTTCTTTGATAGCAGGTAAGTGCAAAAATCGTCCGGATGATTTTTCAAACACATCACAGCCTCCACCGACCACCGAAATCCAAAGATTTCCACGACTGTCTTCAAATAATTTAAGGATGTCATTGCCGGAAATAGAGTATGGCTCAAACGGATCGTGTGTGAAAACCTCAAAACTGTATCCATCATATCGGTTGAGTCCATCCTTGGTGGCAAACCAAAGGTATCCATCTTCTGTCTGCTCGATGTCGTAGATCAAGCCCTGTGACAGGCCATCCGCAATCGTAAGGGATTCGATGTTGGTGGACTGAGCCTGGAGGGGGATGCCGGATGGCATCAGCAAAAACACCAGCAGGATGACTGATTTCATCCGATAGCAGTGAAAGAAAAGTCGAGGTATTTGAAAAAAGTGCATTGCATTGCAATGATAGGCAATAAAGCAGAAAATCATGAAAGCAGATGCCGATATCCGGATGATCAGGTAGGGATATCCATCACAAGCTGCGCAGCTACCTCCAGCTTCTTAAAGACCATATCAATTCGATGGCCGTCAATAGTTTAAGCAGGCATCTTGGCAAATCCTGCAGCCGGCAATACCATCATCGTCAACACCACCTTCAGTGCTTCAATCTGGTACTCTTTACAACCTGTCAGGTCCAATTCGGTATCCTTTAGCTTTGCCCTGATCGTAGCCGGATTGATGATCGAAATAGTAAACGGCATGCACTGTATGATCCCCTCCATCTTGAAAGAGGTGGATCCGCCGGCAAACCTTCCCTTGGTCATTCTGCCTTTGATGCCGATCGCATCAAAATGTCCGGCTGTCAGGAATTTTTGAAAGGCTGCTGCAAAGGCCTGCATCTCCTGCTGGCTGGTGGGGTCCATGATTTTAAATCTGTCGACCGATGATGGAATTACTGTGTAACTCTCTCCATTCGACTCCACACCAATAACCCTGGCCTCATCTCCTTTTAACTCAATTCCACAATATTTCATGATACGGGGTTTTCCAAATCACCTTCCACAAAATACATCTCCACTTCCCCTTTCCCTTTGATGTAGATATGTCCCCGGGGTGAGGTGGTATCCGCAGCACCTGAATCTTTCCGTTCATCTTTCAAACGTTAAAGATCTATCAATAAGGAATCGATGAGGTGTTGCTTTTGAGAATAAACTGTGGTATGAAGTATGAGCAGGCACATCATCAGGAGGAAAGATAATTTCATAGTGGCATCTTAGATTTCGGACTACCGGGAGTGGCGTCCATTCGTGCTTGCTTTGAATAACAGCCTCAAGATAAAAGACTTTTGGGAAAGCTATTCCTTGCTCTTACAAATCGCTATCGACAAAGGGTACCGGCCTGTGCGACTCATTGACAAATGATCTTCCCAGTCTTGACCAAACGACCATCTTGCTCTACCCTCCAAAAGTAAATGCCTGATGATTGGAGTTGCCTTGTGGAAGTCAGCTCTGTCAATTTAAATGATTGTGTTTCTTGCCCTAAGCTGTTGACGATGGTACATTTCGCATTCAGCAATGCTTCGCTGCAGGACACTGTAAACAAGCCTTGTGTTGGATTGGGGCTGATCGTCAATGTTTGATCATCCCTGACTGGATTAACGGCAGATATGAAATCTATAAACGGACACTCCCCGTCGAATGAACCATAAATACTATCTTGATACTGAAAGCAGCGTAGTGTTGTAGAGAAAACTCCTCCACCTAGCCAGCCATATATCGGTTGATAAAAAGTAAGACCATTGCTACCGCCCATCCCTTCCAGTATAAAGTTGAAGTGTTCAATGTTTGGATCACTTACATCGGTCAGGAAAAATCGCTTTACGACTGTCCCGATTAGGCTCACCGTGTCAATAGATCGAATGATAGTAGTTGGGAAATTCTGCGACTGCATAGGTGTGGTGTCGCCCAATTGCGCATTGAAATCATAGATCAATCTTTCGATGGAATCTATTGATGGCAAATAGTATACGCGCTTCTCTAACGTATCATACCGGAGGAAAGACGGTCCCATACTATCATAGGTATGGTATGTTAGCGCACCGGGAAAGGTGTATACGTTTAATATGTTATGCCGCGTCGTATACAATTTGAAATACGAAAACCCACTAATCATAGTGTCCCCATGTATGATATTCTGCTCATCAGTGCTGTGAACGAGTTGTTGGCCCGGTTCCGAAGACTCATGCGTGTGATACACCCATCGTGATCCATCACCAAAGAAATTGGGGGTCTGGGCGTGGCAGAGATGGGTGAGATGAAGGAATAGTAAGATGGTAATGAGTTGAAGATGATCCACACTTTAAATATAAGGGATTCATTGTTCATTTAAGTGTCCATGATGAGAGGGCCCCTACATAAGCTGGCCCGCCTCACTCCTCCCAAAGTCTGATAAACTTGATGATCCTGGGATTTCCTTTTTCGTTTTTCATCATCATGAGAAATCCACCTCCTGATGGACCTGGACCGCGGCGTTCATCGCTTATTCTATAATGGTATCCACATTCTACGAGGCAATACGTTTTAGTTTTATCCCACAATACACCCGAAAAGGCAAGATGCGCTTTAATGGCATACTTATAAAATTCAATATTCTCTGTTGAGGATGGCATAGTAGCATAAGGACCGATACTGCCCTTTTTCAGGATGGCACCGGAGATCTCAGTTAAATTTTGAATCTGTGGATAACTCTCCAGGTCAATGTAATCCTTTAGCGCCATATGCTTGTGCAATTGTGAGGATTTAATTTTGCCTATGATATACAAACCATTTGGAAAATGGACTCTTTGTTTAAAGAGTCTGGCCTCCTGAAGATTTATGCTATCAGACTCCATTACAAAATCAAGGACACTCTTATTAACATCTTCGTACGTTTCAGGGCTAAATACAATAATGCTGTCAAGTGGACTTTCACTATGTGCATGAGTCTCAATATGCTGCAAATGAGGATAGTAAAAGTCGAACTCATTACATTTAACAAGTGTGTCAATAATAGATTTATAGACTATCTCATCAACAGGCTTTTGAGAATAGGTAAAGGTCAGCGTTAACAATCCTAATATCGTAAGTAGGTATCTCATCAGATTTGTTTGATGCATGTAACACTGAAAGTAGCCAAAAGACAAACTAATTTAATTTACGACCGTATAAACGGATATCCCCGCCATTTAATTACATAAAGCATCAGGAAAATGGAAATCCTATTTTATTTTCTTCGCCTCCATTGTTCTCCCGCCCTGATTCAGGATTACCTTGGTTATCTTACCTGAATCCTCTTTGACAAATTCAAACTGCGCATCATTCACTTTTAGGAAGAATTTAGTTTCTGAGTCAGCAAACATTTCAAGCATTTCCTGTTCTGGAGCTTGAACAAATATTCTGTCCCCTTCTTTGGTGACCAGGAAGCTCATTTCAGTAGTAATCTCATACTCACCTACATAGGTCTCCAATATCTCTCCATTAACTTTTATTCCGTTAGAATCCGGGATAGGTTTATTGGTTTTATTCCAAAGCTCAACTCCGGTGAGCTTAATGGTGGTGACTGCTACGACGGAACTCTTCTTATCTCTCGCAAATTCAATCGTTTGCATGGCATCAGCCTCAAAGAAATATAAATCCTTTTGATACGCCCTTATCTTAGATTTTGGGCCCCTGCCTACCTGAGAATACAACTGATTATCTGCCACTGAAATGATTCGTTGCAGACCATTTTGATTTTCATATAATCCCGTGTATCCCGTTAAAAGGCTATTGTCTACTGCAATTTCTTGATGCTCGAAAGGCCTTCCAGCGGCAAGTGCTGCCAACCTTGAAGCAAGCTCCTTGGGGTAATTGCAATCACAATTTGTAAAAACGACTACAAAGACATCTTCTTGGGGCAAATACATTTCTGTGGTTCCAAATCCCTCGATTCCACCGCCATGCCAGATAGAAGGACTTTCATAAACGTTACCTAAACGCCAGCCATAGCCGTAATCCGCTTCTTTTCCATCTGCCAATCTATACCTTGTAACCGCCTTATCAAGATTTTCCTTCTTTATCAGCTTATACGTGTGAACACCCTGGTGCCATTTAAAAAAGTCCGCTACCGTGGATTGTATAGCACCTGCTGAGTACACATGGGTAATGTTCCGGGGTTCGGCGTTTTCAAAACCAAAATCACCATAACTATACGCCCCAACTCTGTTTTTAATAATCCGGATATCATTTGCGTAAAATGAATTAGTCATGTCCAGCGGCTTGAATATGTTTTCTTCAAGGTATTCCGAGTATGGCTTGCCCGTAATTTTCTCTATGATATACCCTAGTAGAAAATAACCTGAATTACTGTATTCCCATTTTGTACCTGGAGCAAATCGCATCGGTAGGTTCTTGAAAAAGTTAATCACTTCGTCTGGTGTGCAATTCAATGCCAACTTTTTCTCCGGGTCTTCCATACCTGAGAAATTATGAATGCCCGATGTATGCGTCAGCAGGTGCTCAATGGTGATATGACTGCCTTGTGTAGGATAATCGGGAATAAACCTGGTGATTTCATCTTGCAAATTTAACTTACCCTGTTCCATCAATTGCAATATGGCAATCGCCGTAAATTGTTTACCAATAGAGGCAATCCAGAAAACATTATCCACCTGCATAGGCGAATTCATTTCCAAATTAGCCATCCCGAATGCTTTATGATAGATAACCTGTCCTTTGCGGGAAACTAAAACTGTCGCGCCTGGCTCATCCGCTTTGAATTGCTCAGCCATTAATTTGTCAAAGTAGTTGAATAACTGCTGATCATCTATTGGCTGGGTGTATGCCAGATTAAACAAAAGCCCAAGGGCTACCACTAGTGTTTGCTTCATTGAATTCATAGTTTTTACGTTTATACAATCGGTGAATGCTACTTAAAATCCTTTTTCTACTCGCTTTATGGAGCAATGATATACCCTAATGGATGGGCAGGGATAGCAGTGTCAACGAACAACGGATTATGGTATACAAACAGCACCATGATGATCGCCTGCTCAAGCCTGGAAGTAAAATCATTTGCCGACCTTTGCCCGAAATCAGGAGGATGAAAGCTTATACCAATTTAAAACGGTTTCCATTTTACCTATGGGTGAGTCTGTCCTGGCTATTGCTATGGACCTTTGTTGCCTATATCCATAATCCTCCAACATTTGGTCAACAATTATTGAATGAAACCTGGTTCATCATCTACATTGTAGTAATCAATTATATATTCTTTGAGTACAGCTTACCCCTCATTTTAAAAAAAAGGCCATACATCCTCTTCACTATCCTGTTTGGCTTCCTACTGATCACGATACAACTGATTTTGGTATCGTTCGGTTTGTATGGCTGGAAAACACTCGGCATGCAGCTGGATATATTCACTTCCTTCCGGCATGTAACCTTAATACCCGATAATCCCTATAATTTAATGATGGAAGATGTCTTCTATCAGGCGAAAACAGGTATTATGTCTCTATTCTACTTTGGGATCATAAAGAACGTATCTGACTACAGAAATCTGATAGTGGCAACACAGCAGTTACGCATAGAAAAACAACAAGCGGAATTGAACTATCTCAAATCACAAACGAATCCCCATTTTTTATTCAACACCCTAAACAATATTTATTCGCTGGCGCGGGATAAGTCTGACTTAACACCTGAATCCATTCTACGCCTTTCTAAAATTCTGCGTTTCATGCTTTACGAAACCGGTGGAGCGTTTATACGTACTGAGCAGGAACTGGAAATTATCGCTGACTACATTGCGCTTGAAAAATTGCGCTACGATGATTCTTTACGTATCACTTTTACGCACGAAATTGAGGATATGAAACAGCCCTTGCCGCCACTCTTGCTCATCCCATTAGTTGAAAATGCTTTTAAACATGGTATTTCCGAAACAAGTAACCACCCATTTGTTGATATTCATTTTTTGACCAGTCAACAACAGTTAACTTTTGTGGTCACAAACTCTACACCACCTATACCTGAACAAAAGAGTGTAACGGAGAATATCGGCCTATCCAATCTGAGGCGGCAACTTGAATTGTTGTATACCGACTTCCATTTGTCTGTACAGCAAGATGATACCCTTTTTACGGCTACTTTAAAAATCAATCTGGCCAGCCATGTCTAAAATCAGGTGTATAGTCATAGAAGACGAGCCGTTAGCCGTAAAAGTCATAGCAGATTATATATCACAAGTTCCTTTCCTTGACTTACAGGGAACATTTAAGAATGCTATTCTGGCGATGGAGTACTTGCGGGACCATTCCACTGACCTCATTTTTCTGGACATCCATCTGCCAATATTGAAAGGTATGGCTTTCCTGAAATCACTATCTCATCCGCCACCTGTGATTCTGACAACCGCTTATCATCAATATGCTGTAGAGGGGTTTGATCTGAATGTAACCGACTATTTGTTAAAGCCCTTTGCCTTTGAACGCTTTCTGGTAGCGGTCAATAAAGTAAAGATTGCTCAAACCGAAATTAAGGTAATCAATGAAAATGAGGACGCCAGGGATTTCATATTCCTGAATGTTCAAAAGAAGAAGGTGAAAATTCTATTCAAAGAGATACTCTATATTGAAAGTCAGCGCGAATACATCAAGATCGTGACCACCAGAAAGGAGCACATTTCAAAGATGAGTACGCATGAAATGGAGAGTCTATTACCTTCTAATCTTTTCAAACGTATTCACCGGTCGTTTATAGTTTCCATGACCAGGATTGAATCATACACTGCCGAAAATGTGGAGGTGAATGGTGTCAGCATACCAATTGGCAGAGAATATAAGGGGGTGATTGACTTAGAACGCAGATAATGCAGATTCATCTTAAAAATAATTAACGCAAATTTGATCCTGCTTGCTTTCCATTAGAACAGAATGGTGATTTCTACCTTGAAGTTTGTCTCAACTTAATTTTGAATTGAAGTTCACCATCAAGCCCTTCCTCAATAATCTTTTGAAGTGTTGCGATACGCACCTCCCGTACATGTTTCAAAAACTCCGATGCGATTCAACCAGGGACTTGACAATATCAAAAGCCATTTCCGCTGTTTTGTTCTTGATGTCCAGCAGAGGACTGACTTCCACCATTTCAAATGCGATAACCTGAATGTCTTTTTGGGTGTGAAGGAAATAATGCAAGAGTTCCTTCACTTCTTCGAGGGTCAATCCATTCTCCACCGGCGTGCCTGTGCCGTAGATGGGTTCGTCCGCCTTTTGTTTTGTAAACGATTTCAATTCGATCGGATGCGATGTCGTTTTGGACACATTCACCCCGGTGATCGAATCAATATCCAAAGAGACATATAGGTAGTCATACTGATTCTCTTTAAAATATTGGATTGTTTCTTCACAGACTTGTTGAATGGTTCTTTCTTCGTTGTTTCGGTTTCTCAGGGTAGGGTAAAATGTATTATTGCCGGTAGGGCCCTCTCCATCGCTGAGGGTGAAGTATAGGGTAGGTTTGGCAGGACCTGATTTTTGTTGATGAGGAGGCGGAGCTTGCATGCCTTCCAGAAACAATTTTTCATGGGGTTCGAAATCGCGAATACCGATGTATACAAAATCAGTATTATTCAGGTTGTTTTTTTCCTGCGGATCCAGATACAGTGACTTCCACTTGTCTTCGATCTGTTCTTCGCGGATGTTGTCGATTCGTTTTTGCTCGTGAGCTGCGTCCTTATGCGGATCGAGATTCCAGTGCATGCCGCAAGCCATCGCTACCGGCATACCGTGCATGTTGCCGGACGGGGTTGACCATGGACTGTTGGCATCGACATGGGCATCAATCCAGATCACACCAAGTTTTTTTGCCGGACCATATTTATCGAGATAGCGGCGGATACCACTGATCGTAGCGGACGCAGTAGAGTGATCCCCTGCGATGATAAAAGGAAATTCATCATACTTAAGGGTCTCATAGACTTTACTTCTTATCTTTTTAGAGATATCATTGAGATACCCGATATGGCGGGCAAAACGATCATTTTCGAGCGGATCGGAAGGTTGTTTTTCGAGATCTTTAAAAAAGATGTCGGAATTGTCCATTTCATCAATGTAATCATAGAGATCCTTCACCGTGACGACACTTTCGGTTTCATTGTCTATAAATATTTTGCGAGGGTCGAAGTCGTCCACATGGGCTGGCGGCGGTGAAATAAGGGCATGGGCACGGATGGCATCGAAAGCCAACTCAGCGCCAATCTGACCTTTAGCCGTGGGTGCACAGATGCCTGAACATACACCCAGAAAGGTTATTTTTTTTCCATTCATAAAGGAACCACAAAAGGATCGTAACGGGATTGCAAGATGGTGAGAATAAAGATACGAATTACCAGCGGGAGCACTGACAGCGGAATCACAAATGAATGAGTACATCCGATGGATGCGCCCATTTCCATTGATAAAATAGAACCGGGTTCACCTTGTATGACTCCTGCAGCAAGGTGCTCAGGTCTATACGCTAAGAATTACCTCCCTTCCTATCCTGTAATAACATATGCCTGTCACTAAAAATATAACTGGTATGCTCATCCGCAATCCATTGAATAAGTTTAAATACGCCAACAATATTCATGACTAATCCGAGACCAATACCAATAAGATAATCCGCATTCGTCACCAGGTGTTGGGTATACACTATTGTAATAAAAAAATAGGCCACCGGTGCAAAAAACAACCAACTGGTCGCCATGCCTGGGTTGTAAAGTGTCTTGCCTTTTATATTGAACAAAAAGGTGTGAGCCATTACATTGCCCACTGAAACCACCATGGTTGCGATCCCCAGCCAAATAGCCCTTTCAGCAAGCACAGCAGCCAGAAAATAGGATGTCCACCCTACTACTACATTGACATAAAAAGCTGAATTGGTGTTCAATGGATATCGGTCAGGCATCTTACTCTTAAACATCATGGAGTTAATCATCCCCGGAAAAGTCCCTACGATCCGATACTCCTCCAACTGGTGTAAAAACAGAGAAACCAAACTAAACCACATCAGGATTTGATAATCTGTCATACCATGGTGGCTGAAGAAAACATAAACTAGCACGGTGACAGCCAGGACAGCACCTAAGTCAAACCAGTTATTGCGGAGGAAATTCATAAGCAATCACAAAACATCAGTTCAGTCCCGAAGTTAATAAATACCATGCTTTTCCCATATCGCTATAGGGTGATTGCCTGGGTGTGAGCCAGTAATACCCTTTGTTTGGGTTCGTTCGCTATTTCAATAGTATTCTCTTTTTGTTGTAATTATATCTCCTACTCTCAGTTGATAAAAATACAACCCTGATGGAAATTCCTTGCTGTCGAAATTCAGTGAGTATTCACCCGCTTGTCTATATTCATCCACTAATGTTTCTATTCTGTTTCCAAGAATATCCACTAGTTCCAATATTGTATGTCCACTTAATTTTGATTGCCAAACTATGGTAGAGGTAGTATGGACAGGATTTGGATAGGCATGCAAGAAGGGAGAGGACTTAATTTCCTTAGTGGAAGCAACAAGCTCGCTTGTGAATGTCCTTTCATCGACAAATGAGTTGATGCGAAACAATCGGTCAGTCCATTCACCCTCTAAATTCACTGCGGGCACATCAATATAGTTCCAATAATAAAAGTACCAATCATCAATCGGCACTTCGTAAATATTTGCATACCATAATAATCCGCCTGCTGTGTACTAGTTGAGCAATTGTGCTTCGCCAAAAAAGCTTCACTTTTCGCCATGATTATATATCAAATTCAGAATGTTCCAACTGCCAAGTTCGAAAGTCTGTCTGGCTACTCTGGGCAATTGAGATCTATGAATACAAAGAAAAAGAATTGCAATAATTACTTTTGATCTGACCTATAAAAACTCCACAATTCAAAACCTGATTTTTGGTCCAAATCCTCGCTCCCGACTAAATTGATTCGGAAGCCTGACCTTGTTATCGTGTATGTCCAAATATTTCAAGTTATTTAACTTCAGAATTTCTAAAGGCACTTGTCTAAATTTATTATTATTAAGGTATAATGATTCCAAATTATTCAGTTCAAGAATACTCTTAGGCAATTTTTTCAAACCATCATTTTCTATGTGAAGCGATTTAAGATTAGGTAAATTACTTAAAATAGATATGCTTTTGTCCAATTGAAGATATTTATCATCATTCAAATACAACTCTTGCAGATTTGATAATCCGCTAAAGCTTGTAGGTAATACTTTGAAATCATTACCACTTAAATCAAGAACTTTAAGGTTTTTAAGATCGCCTATGCCTTCTGGTATTTGTTTTAAATGGTCGTTTTTCAAACTCAAATATTGCAGATTGGGAAACTTTGACCAAATAGAGTCTGCCAATTGAATATTTTGATTACTCAAATTTAGTCTAAAAACAGTCTCAGGATTTTTAAGCGCTTCATCTAAACTACTAAATTCTTTGTTAAATACTGCTGAATCTATCGGTGTTTGTGCTTTTACACTTTGACCTAAAAGTGTGAAAAGCCCAAAAAGCATAGCTACGTATTTTATCATCATTTTTCTATTTACAACATAAGTCGATTAAATAAAATAAGGCTACAATTATTTTATAGCCTTATCAGATTTTTATTTACCTGGATCAAACGGAAGTGCTGATTTGTGAACGATAATTCTCAGTATTCCATCCTTACCTTTCTTGAAAACCCAAGTTTTATCAACCATTACCTCTGTTCCGTCTTTTCCGGTAACCCATACATTGCCCATTGTAATGGCAATAGAACCGTAAATTTGAATGCCTTCATTTTTGTCTCCTGCATTGTCGAACCGTGCTTTAACCCAAGGTCTCAATGCAAAACCTTTATCATTTGGATAATCAGGGTCGCCGCCTATAAAGTATGCCAAAGCTCCTTTTTTATCATTTCTAAAAGTTCCGTCGCCAAATGCTAATGTTGGTTTGAAAAACACTTTACCATTGTCGTAATTGTAAGCAGAAGAAAGCACTTCACTTGCAAAGGCTTTGTAATCGCCACCATCTTCTTTCAATTTTCCGATTTTTACCAAAGCGTCACACCATGCTTGTTGGGCTGCATTTACTTCGTCATACGTAATAATCGTCTGCGCACCTTCTTCCACATACACTAAACCCAACTCGTCAATTACTTTTTGTACTTTTTCGTTAGTTTGTGCTACAATTTTATCCGCTTGATCTTTTACTTGTTGCTGTGCCTGGTCGCAAGAGGACATCATACTTGCCGTCAAAAGCACTCCGAAAATCATTTTCATTCTGTTCACTTTTTATGTTTTTTGTTGCCT
>JANNSS010000091.1:0-6107 GCA_031402955.1 Saprospiraceae bacterium | reverse complement strand
TATTTGGTATTACAATTCCGGCCTTCCTGCCAAGAGTGGTGTAGGAGGTGGTATTGTAGCAGTGTGTCCTGGCAAATTTGGGATCGGTGTTGTATCCCCTCCATTGGATGCTGCTGGCAACAGTGTTAAAGCACAAATGGTGATTAAGTATGTGGTTGAAAAACTGGGTGTGAACCCTTTCCTGATTCAACCTAAATAGCAGCTGACTGAATTAATTATTTAGTCATAATATTAATTTTCAATAGGAACATCGATTAACGAATGATTAAGAATCGGTTGATCGATGTTTCTTTTTTTTGCCATTTCTTATTGAAAACATTTACCAATTGCTTAGACTATGCAACTCCATCCATATAAGACGCGAAAAACTTTCAGAAAGCTTTTTTACCATCACACAAATTGGTTGATGGTCGCTTTTTTACTCTTGAGTTTTACGCAGGTACTTCCGGCACAATTTAATGAGACAGACACCACGCAAGCTTCACCTGAACTGGTAGTCCCCGATCCCAATACCATGGTGTATGAAAATACTGCCGCAGGAGAATTTACCCCAGGCAAAGGATTTTTAATGGTTAAAAACGATTTCGCCAGTTTGAACATCAGTATATATGCATCGGCAAGGTGGGTCAATCAATTATCAAAAGACACAGTGTGGCAGGATCATCAGAATCGCACACTTGAATTTGATGGCCGAAATGATATCTATTGGCAAAGGGCGATGATTTGGTTTACAGGTTATCTGACTTCACCAAAGCTGACGTATATGGCTACCGTATGGACAGTCACTACAACACAACAAACACTGGTTTACGGGAATATAAAGTATACGTTCAACAAGCACTTCACGCTAGGGATGGGGATTATGCCAAATGCTTGTATCAGGAGCCTTCAAGGCCCTTTCCCATTCTTTACGTCTACCGACAGGACCATGGCAGAAGATGCCTTGCGTGGAGGATTTACAAATGGTGTCTTTCTGGTCGGAGAGGTTTTTCCCAAACTTCGTTACACAGTAGGTCTTGGTAATAACCTGAGTATCCTTGGGGTCAAGGCTGCAAACCTCACCAGGCATTTTTCTAAGAGTGCGGCACTTACCTGGATGCCTACTACCGGTGAGTTTGGCCCAAGGGGTGGGAATGGTGATTTTGAACATCATGAGAAACTGGCTACACGGTTTGGTATTTCTTATTGTCATAGCCGTGAAAATCGTTTCAACAATACCGGGACCCCTGCCCCGGACAATACCCAGGTCAGGATGTCTGATGGCTTATTGTTTTTTGAAACAAACGCCTTTATTCAAGGACTGACCGTTGAGGAGGCTACTTTTGACCAAACCAGTGTTGATCTTGGGATGAAATACAAGGGATTCGCACTTCACACCGAATTCTATTACCGCACACTCTCCAAGATTAATGCGGTAGATGAGAATTTTCAACCAGTAGATATACCCGAGCCGAATGATGTCATTACGGATAAAGGATATACCATACAAGCGCTTTATATGCTTGTTCCGAAGAAGGTTTGTATTTATGGAGTCCATTCTATGCTCATCGATGAGTTCAAAAGGAATCCGTATGAATTTGGAGTTGGGGCAAATCTCTATTTAACCAAATCAAGAAGCTGGAGAGTAAATCTTCAGGCCATGAAGATCCATAAAGGGGCAGCTGGTGGAACCTTTGGCTTATACACTTCGGGGCAGACAGGGACTACATTGACGATCGGTACGGATATATTGCTTTAGCATCCATGATTTGAATTTGGTTAAAATTTAGGATTGATCGACGCTCCAAAAGGTATCCAAACAATTTCAAAATTAAATCTGACTCCTATGAAACAGCATGCGCACTTTACAGTTTTCGTTTTTTGTTGTTTGCAGATATTCCTCATAAGTGCAACGAATGCCCAGCAGGCAGCATCCAAAAACAAGTCTGACGCCTACCTCTTCAACGACGCCCATTTCCACCTGACCAATTATGTGCAGGAGGGTATCAGCATTCAGGACTATCTAAACATTATGGGAGATAAGGTAGGCAGGTCTACATTATTTGGTATACCCGTACAGCAACAATGGTCATATAGAGTGACCGGAGATTTTGCACCTACCTATTACCTGGATTCGGATGCTCCGCTCTATTATTATTCATTTACCGATGCGTACATCGCCATGACATACAAATCTCTTTCCAAGTCAGACCAGGCTCGGTTTGATCCGATGATCACTGGATTCAATCCTACGGATATGTATGCCGCAGCACATATACGGCGTGTACTCGAAACATTTCCCGGCGTTTTTACCGGGATCGGAGAGTTTAGCATACATAAGGAATTTGTTTCCTCCAAAATTTCTGGTGATGTTGCGAGCCTAACCGATCCGGCCCTGGATAGTATCTTTTCTTTCTGTGAAGAAACAGGCTTGATCATCATCTTGCACAATGATGTAGATGACCCATTTCCTAAACCCAATACACCGAATTACACAGATGACATGCTGCAATTGTTCAAGCGGCATCCGAAGGCTTCCATTACCTGGGCGCATCTCGGATTGGGCAGAATCGTCAAGCCGCCTGTGGAATATGGAAAATTCTTTGAAAAAATCCTTGCTGATCCGGAATTAAAGCATGTCAACTTTGATATTTCCTGGGATGAAGTGGCTAAGTATATTACCTCCAGTGAAGAGGCTATTGCTAATACTGCCCGGATCATCAACATGTATCCGGATCGTTTCCTTTTTGGTACGGATAATGTTGCACCTGCGTCACAGGAGAGGCATCTCAACGTATATCATATGTACGATCCGCTCTGGAAAATGTTGACACCGGAAGCCAGCTACAATGTCAGATTGGGTAACTATGAAAGATTGTATGATGCCGCAGCCAAAAAAGTGCGTGCATGGGAAGCAGTAAATGTAGGAAAACCAAAAAAGGCTCCTGCGCCAACCCCGGTATCGGGGGCACCTAAGTATTAGATTGTGCCTGATATAAAGTATATCAAATGACCGACCTGTAGCAAAGAGAAAAAATTAAAAATTTGTTTTATCATGCTTCACCAATTACTTTCGGCTGAAACATGACATCTTCGTGAAATGATATCATTCTTTTAAACTCAAAGCCATGACTTTAAACCTAAAATCAAATAGTATAATTTTTGTAATACTCTTTTTTGTGATGTTGCTGATTTCGGGTAAAGTTTTTGCACAATCAGTCGATGAAGTACCATCCGAAAAATTTGGCTCATATACACCCAACCTTGGATTTAGATTGGCCACGGCCGATAAGGCAGTGTTGAATATGCGGGTTTATAGTTATGTCCGTTATCTCAATCAGAAAAACCTTGATTCAACGTACACAAATACTTCAGGGACTACGCTTATAGATCCAAGGCAGGATGTTCAGATCAATAAAGTCGCCATTCACTTTTATGGCTGGTTGATGGATCCAAAATTTCGTTATTTGTTTTATGTATGGACTAACAACACGGCTCAGGGTCAGGGGGCTCAGGTGGTTGTGGCAGGTCACCTTCAATACGTGTTTAATAAATACCTGACGATTGGGGGAGGCATTAATTCTTTACCTGGGGTTCGTACTACAGAGGGTAATTTTCCATTCTGGCTCACACTAGATAATCGTCTATCGGCCGATGAGTTTTTCAGGCCCTCGTATACGACTGGATTCTGGGCTAAAGGCTCCATTGTCGAAGGTTTGCAGTATAATATGATGCTAGGAAATAACCTTAGCCAGCTTGGCGTAGATGCCGGACAGCTTGACGATCAATTCAATACATTTTCCGGAGCTTTGGTATGGTATCCCACCACCAAAGAATATGGATTGAACAATTTTGGTGATTTTGAAAATCACCAGAAAATAGCCACCAGAGTCGGAGCTCACTTTAGCCGAAGTGATGAAGATCGGCTGGGCGTCCCGGAATCGGAGGCTTTCGAAAATGTAACCCTACGATTGTCAGATGGAAGTGTGATATTCAAATCCGGTATATTTGGCCAGGGTATTCGTGTCGACAATGCAACCTATAAAATGGCCTCATTTGATGCCGGGGCAAAGTACAAAGGCTTTGCCCTTGAAGGAGAATATTATGTGCGCAGGATCAGTAACCTTAAGGGCGCGGGTACCGAGGCATTGCCCTTTGATGTCTTGAAGGATAATGGGTTTCAACTCCAGGCGTCAGCCATGGTCATTAAGCAGTTATTGCAAGTCTACACCACCTATTCAAAGATTTACGGAGAATATGGTGATCCATACGATATTAGGGTTGGTGTGAACTGGCATCCGTGGAAGAATCATGTTATCCGGTGGAATTTTGAATTTATCGCAGCAAACAATATGCCGGTAGGTGGGTTGTCACTGCCCTATCCAGTTGGAGCTAATGGCAATATTTTTCACAGCAGTTTCCAAGTGAATTTCTGATTCTTTATCTGGTTTTATTTTTTCAATTCTTTCCTTTCTTTTATTCACTTTCAATTATAATCCAATTGATTGATTGTCAATCTTATATCCGTATGCAAACGCATACATCCGTATACTTACGAAAGTAAACGTAAAAAAGACGAATAAGGGGGGCACCACCCCCACAGTTTTGCATCCTCATCCGGCGTGTTGAATGGTCCTTCTGATTGTAATCCGATAGGACACTATAACATAGAGGCTGGGTGGTGTTAAAACCTTCTTTATTCATCTTTAAATTTTATGTAATGAAAACATTAGCAGACAACCGTGTGCAGTTGCTCGGATTCCTTGGACAAGAGGTAGACTTGCGTGAATTATCCCAGGGTAACAAATTGGCCCGGCTTTCTCTTGCCACCAGCGACTTTAAAAAGGCTCCAAATGGCCAGACAGAAAGAGTTACGACATGGCACAACCTGGTAGCCTGGGGTAAAACCGCTGAAGATATGAGTGAACTCCTTCGAAAAGGTCAAAAGGTATTTGTAGAAGGTAAAATTGTCTATAGGCAGTACGAAACCAAAGCAGGGGAGAAACGGAGTCAGACAGATATCGTGGTCAACTCCTTCCGGAAGGTAGAGAAGGAGGATACCATGGAGACTGTAGCTTCAGTTTGAGACTTCTGCTTCATTGCGCTCTTGTGGAGCTATGTTCAGTATAATAGCTCCATCGGAGCGTCATGTCTGTAGCTCCATAGGAGCGTCATGTCCGTAGCTCCATAGGAGCGTTATGTCTGTAGCTCCATAGGAGCGTTATGTCTGTAGCTCCATCGGAGCGCCATGTCTGTAGCTCCATAGGAGCGAAATGTCTGAAATTCTAGATTATCGAAAATTACCTATTCACCATTTAATACCATACCATGCCTAATACATATACCCAATTATATATTCAAATTGTATTTGCTGTTCAAAACAGAGCAGCATTAATACAAGAGCCAATCCGCGAAGAAATTCAAAAATACCTTACAGGAATTGCCAGGAACAACCAACATAAAATGCTGGCTGTCTATTGTATGCCGGATCACGCACATGTATTTGTCGGACTTAACCCAAATCAATCGATCTCAAGCCTGGCC
Organism: Saprospiraceae bacterium; assembly: GCA_031402955.1. GTDB lineage: Bacteria > Bacteroidota > Bacteroidia > Chitinophagales > Saprospiraceae > Opimibacter. The sequence goes on along the minus strand of JANNSS010000091.1, from coordinate 584 downwards.
AATGATCTTAAATCGAATTCGTCCCGTTGGATTAATAGCGAAAAGCTTTGTCCCTATCATTTTAATTGGCAAAACGGGTATGGTGCATTTTCCTATCATAAAGGCATGCTATCCACCATATGCAATTACGTAGATACACAGAAGGAGCATCATCAAAGACGAAGCTTCAAGGATGAGTATCTTGATCTGTTGCATGAATTTGATGTGGATTTTAATGAGCAATACCTATTTGAATTTTTCGATTGAATCAATTTGGATGCGAACAAATTTCAGAATTGCAGGGGATTAAACATTTCGCCCCATCGGAGCGTCATGTCTGTAGCTCCATAGGAGCGAAATGGCTGTATCTCTGGATTATCCAAAATTACATATTCACCATTTAATACCATACCATGCCAAATACATATACGCAATTGTATATCCAAATTGTATTTGCTGTTCAACACAGAGCAGCATTAATACAGGAGCCAATCCGCGAAGAAATTCAAAAATACCTTACAGGAATTGCCAGGAACAACCAACATAAAATGCTGGCTGTCTATTGTATGCCGGATCACGCACATGTATTTGTCGGACTTAACCCA
>JANNSS010000090.1:0-1560 GCA_031402955.1 Saprospiraceae bacterium | reverse complement strand
TTTTTTACAAAACCACATAAACCTAAAAACCAAACAACCTATAAAAATCGGCAGTAGCGAATTAAAAAATAATTAGGGACCGGACGCGCCCTGTCCGTAATTATTTATAAATCCGCTCCTGGAAAGGTATCCGTTTAAATTCTCACCCAAGATTTAGCGGGACACCTCAATCAAAAAAAACCCAATTCTCTCATGTATTCTTATCTGTACGGATCTGGTTAGGTCCGTTCAAATGTCAATGTATCTGTACCTCCGTTGCCACCGCTCACATGAATCAATTCGATTCGTGTAGACGACTGTGAAACGATGTGCCAGTCTTCACTCAGGTCTTCAAGGTTATTAGTTAGATTGAAGAAGATATTGAAGTCCACATCACTGTTCGGGCTATCATCATTGGAGTTGTTGTCGGTAATACTCCATGTGCCGGAATACGTAACGCTGCTATTGGTAGAGGTTATTGTGCCATTACTGTCAAATGTGAATGAATACCCCGTGAAATGATTGGTTTCATCCTTGCCACTATCGATGAAGGATGTAATCCTCCACGCTCCGGCCTGCACATTGTTTTGTACTACGGTAGCTGTAAGATTAGCAGGATTGTCGGTAGTGCAGGACGCCAGGGTAAAAAGCGCTGACATCGTGATCAACAGGACGGGAAATAATTTAAGGTGTCTCATAGCGTATCTATCTTTTTGGTGATTGAATACTTCAAAGCTATGCCTCACCACTGCTGAGACCAATTTAAAAGAGAGGAACGGGTGTAATTGCGGGATGAACCCTCCAGGGTTTGCCGTGAATGGATAGAAAACAAGCTTCTGAAAGCGGGCTGTCATATGATCATTACCTCACTTCCTTCCACCAGGGAGAGAATAACTGAACGGGATTGTCCAGATCCAGTGTTCCTAACCTTAAAGATCCGCAGGCCTCAGCAACAACGATGTGCATGCTGATGCCAGCAGCAGTCGCTCTCTGGGATCGGAATCCATGAGATAAATTACACCTTTATCAATGATGGAAACAGCAGCAACTGGTTTTCCGTCCTTGCTTCTGATGATGAAACCCGCGGAACCAAAAGGCATTTTGCCCACCTTTCCATTTTTAGACTTTACGTTGGAAGTCGGGGTGACGGTATAATATTCATTATCATTCTTTGCCAGATAACCTATATACTTTTTGGGTTTCGCTTGAGAAGCCTGATTATCAATGATCAATTCCCATCCTGCACCGGATACACCATCATAGATTTTGGCAAAGGATACGTTGGAAGAAGTTACGCCAGGACCAGCGAGATCCAGTAACAAGTTGAAGGCGCTGACATCACTGTTGCCTATATTAAAGTCCTTAGCCTGGAGTTGCGTCATGCAATAAGCCTGGCTCTGGAGTCCGGTGTTATCTACCAGCGAAAAATAAAGGGATTGCTTTTTATCAATGTGGTCTGTGGTGATGATCTTTTTATAAAACTCATCGGTCGGGATCCCCTGGGTCAGTCCGCTGGTCACCTCGTATCCCCTGGTCCAGGAACGGTCTACGGCCACCGATTTGTATTCACCAAAAGCCAGG
>JANNSS010000089.1:0-6548 GCA_031402955.1 Saprospiraceae bacterium | reverse complement strand
AATTTCACTGGCTGCAGAAAGGCGGAAAAATAGAAGATCTCTCCGGCACAGTCGGTGAGGTATCCAAGACCTTCAATTATCTGGAAATACCGCTGCTTGTAAAACTCAATTTGGGGGAACCGGTTGGTTTCTTTTTATTGGTCGGACCCAGTGTAGGCTATTTGTTGAATGGCACAGATAAAGACATGGATGGCCAAACGAATGACATTGATCTCGATTTTTATAATCGTGCGGAATTTGGAGCGCATGTCGGAGGAGGCATCAAACTCGGGCCAATTAACATTGATGTCCGTTATATCTTCGGTCTCACCGATATCTTTGATGATTCCAGTGATATCCAAATCACTAATTCCTCTATTGGCGCCGGGGTGAGCTTCATGTTCTGATAGCAGTCTCAGCAAACTAGTTGTGTTGGTGAAATATATGTTTAGATTTGTTCATAACTAGTAAAGAAACTTTTTATGAAACACAAATCTACTTTTACACTTTTCAGCCTGATGATCATGATGATGTTCGGTTTTACCGGAATGATGGCTCAGGACACTTCCAGCAATGCCAGCTATAATTCAGAAGGCCATTTTGGCATTCGTGCGGGTGGGGTTATTTCAAAACAAAAGTATGATGAAGGAAATCTTTCTGTTGAACCTGAATCAAAATTCGGTGCAGACGTTGCCATCATGTATACATTTCCGATCGGTGATGGATTCCTTGCACTTCAGCCTGAACTCCATTGGATGCAGAAGGGATCCACCATTAGTGACATTCCAGATGATGATTTAGTGACCACGATGAACTATCTTGAATTACCGCTTTTACTGCGCGTTAATTTTGGAGGTTCGCTGAAATTATTTGCTTTTGGTGGTCCGAGTGCTGGCTATTTGATAGATGTCAATTCAGATAACGTAGCCATTACCAAAGAAGACTTTGAAGACATCGAATTCGGTTTGCACATTGGTGCTGGTATTGGATTTGGTCGTTTTGAAGTGGATGTTCGCTATATGGCGGGGCTGAGTGATGTCTCTGCTGCTGATGGCAATGTCAATGACATCAAGAACAGCGCATTTGGCGCCGGTTTAACATATAAGTTTTAAGGGTTTAGTTTAGGCTTGTTTGATCTAGCCGACTGCCTGTTTTAAAAATTAGAATCCGCTACCTGGAATGATTCCGGGTAGCGGATTTGCCGTTGCAGGAGCGCCGTACTGACCGGAGTCGATGTGTTTGCTCCTGCGACCACCTGGATACCCAACGAAATTCCTCTGGAGAATTTAAATTGGAATTCACCGGGTCGCAGGAGCAAACTCCTGCAACGGCGAGCGAGTCCGCTACCGGGAATGATTCCGGGTAGCGGATTCTTTTTGTCTGGGGCGTATTGCATCCGCCCCAGACAAAAAGAATCCCATCGTTTGGGGCGGATGCAATACGCCCCAGACGATGGGATTCTACAAGAGCTAAAGAAAGGAATTGCGGCAGGTACTCCGGTGGTCTCAGGAGTAGGTTCCCTCTCTGGCGGCTACTGAGTAAATCTTTAGGGCGTTGCTAATAAATATCAAATGGGTTATAGTAACTCCTATCATGAGTTGCCAATTGACCTGCATATTTATTCACCAATCGGGTATTAGCGACGCTCGTTAGCCTTAATTAACGGTGATAAGGATAGCGTATTTGCTGCTAACCCATTGGAAATCCATACCTTTAGCGACCTTATGAGTTCGGCAAAAGAAAGGATCGATTTGACCAGATTGCCCCGGCATGTAGCTGTCATTATGGACGGCAATGGCCGCTGGGCTAAAGAACATGGCAAACCAAGAATCTTCGGACACCGCAATGGGGTCAAGGCCGTCAGGGAAATCACCGAAGCCGCTTCCGAAATCGGAGTCCCTTTTCTTACCCTGTATGCCTTTTCGACCGAAAACTGGAACAGACCAGCCATGGAAGTCAGTGCGCTCATGGATATCCTCGTCTCGACTATCCGGGAGGAGCTAGAGACCATGAACAAGAATAACATCCGGCTAGGGGTGATCGGAGATATAGACCGCCTGCCACCATTGACCAGAAGAGCCCTGCTGGAGGGAATTGAAAAAACAAAGGAGAATACCCGCATGATCCTTACCCTGGCACTCAATTATTCCGCCAGGTGGGAGATCACCGAAGCCATGCGCAAGGCAGCACAATTGGTCTCCGAGGGAAAACTCAGTGCCGGCGAAATCAATGAAGCCAAAGTAAGTTCTCTCCTAGCAACCTCTCATATGCCTGATCCTGAGCTTCTTATCCGCACGAGCGGGGAGCACAGAATCAGTAATTTCCTGTTGTGGCAAATCGCCTACACAGAATTATATTTTTCAGATGTGTACTGGCCTGATTTTGAGAGAGAAGATTTCTATAATGCCATTATCGATTTCCAGCACAGGGAACGCCGCTTTGGCAAAATCAGTGAACAACTCACTCACCCTTAAGACGTGAACAACAGATCACCCAAACATTACGTTTTTGTCGCAGATAATTTGATCACCCGCATGAAGAGTATGAGATTCCACTACCTTATTATTATTTGTTTTTCCTTCTTCGTGTGGGCGCCTTCCAATATCCTTTCGCAGACGACCCCTGTCCAATACGGTGAGGGCGAGGAGCTAGAGATTGGGGGTATTGAGGTCGTGGGGGTTTTCTTCAGCGATCCGAATGCCATCAAATCAGTAGCCGGCCTGAAAGTCGGCCAAATCATCAAGATCCCCGGCGCAGACATCACCAAAGCCATGCGCAATCTTTGGAAACTCAGGTTGTTTGATAATGTCCAGATCACTCAGGACAAACGGATCGGTGATATTGTATTCCTCACCATCCGACTTTCCGAACAATCACGTCTGGCTGGCTGGTCCTACCGCGGCGTACCCCAATCTGTCCATGACGACCTCAATGAAATACTAACTCCATTCCTGATCAAAGGACAGGTAGCCTCCACTGCTAATCAGATCAACTCCAGGAATGCGATCAAGAAATACTATATTGAAAAAGGAAACCTGGATGCAACCGTTGAGGTGCGTGAAGAAGAAGCGGGTGATCGGGCCAATGCAGTCAACCTGATCTTTGACATAGATCCAAAAGAGAAAATTAAAATTGAGAAGATCACCTGCGACGGCTGCAATGCAATCACAGAAGCTGAGCTGAAAAAATCCCTCAAGGAAACAAAAGCAAAATCGCATCTCCTCAAAAAATCAAAATTTGTCCAGACTGATTTTGAAGCAGACAAGGCTCTTGTCATCGCTAAATATCGTAGCGAGGGCTATCGTGATGCCCAGATCATCGGTGATACTATCTGGCGCAATAATGAAGGCCTTATGGAAATGGTGGTGAAGGTCTATGAAGGCAAAAAATATTACTTCGGTGACATCACGTGGAAAGGAAATACGGTTCATACCAATGATCAACTGACCAGGATACTCGGTATCCGGAAAGGGGAAGTGTTCAATGAAGAATTGCTACAATCCAGATTGAGTTTCAGTATCGATGGTCGTGATGTCACTTCGTTGTACATGGATGATGGCTATTTATTCTTCAGGGTGGAGCCGACAGAGATTTCGGTGGTCGATAATACCATCGACCTCGAGATGCGGATTTTTGAAGGTCCGCAAGCCACGATTGACGAAGTCATCATCACAGGCAATACGCGTACACACGAGCACGTGATCCGTCGTGAATTGCGCACACAACCTGGTCAGAAGTTCAGCCGCTCTGATATCATCCGTTCGCAGCGCCAGATTATCGCGTTGGGTTATTTCAATCCGGAGAGCCTCGGCATTCAGACACCTGTTGATCAGACTAACGGTACCGTGGATATCATCTATGAGGTAGAAGAGCGTCCATCAGATCAGTTGGAACTCAGTGCAGGATGGGGTGGATTTGGCAGAAGCCAGATCATCGGTACGCTTGGAGTCACGTTCAATAATTTTTCTCTCCGTAATTTATTTAAACCTGAAGCGTGGAGTCCACTTCCACAAGGAGACGGTCAACGTTTCTCTGTGCGTATACAGACTAATGGTGATTTCTTCCAGTCCTATAATTTTTCATTGACTGAACCATGGCTTGGTGGCAAGCGCCCTAACTCCTTTACGGTGGGTGGTGTCATCACCAAGGTGGACCAGACTGCATACCAGGGTGGTAAACTTAAAATTTCAAGAGGATTTGTCGGACTGGGTTCCAGATTGAAATGGCCTGATGACAACTTCATTTCCAACACTACACTCAGTGCAGAATTTATAGAGCTGGATAATTACAGGACCGGAGATTTTGTGGATAAAAACGGAAGGCCCATTACGGATGGTTTATTTAAAAACTTCAATGTTGCACAGACAATTGCCAGATCAACAATCAACGAACCTACCTTCCCCAGAAATGGTTCGCTGATCAGCCTCACGATACAAGCAACATTGCCATACTCCTTGATGGGACGAACGTATACAGCCGGTGACCCACAAAGTGAGTACGAATATGTGGAGTATCATAAATGGGATATAGATGCAGAATGGTATACACCTCTGGTCGGCAAACTTGTATTAAAGACGGCTGCTAAACTAGGATATCTCGGATTCTATAATGAAGATATTGGCTCACCACCATTTGAAAGATTTGAAGTGGGTGGTGATGGTTTGAGTACACAACAATTCGGGGTTACCGGAAAAGACATCATATCACTCAGAGGATATGAACTGGGTGATATCAATGCTAATAACAATGGAGGTGCAACTGTCTTTAATAAATTCACTGTTGAATTGCGCTATCCGCTTTCTTTAAATCCAAGCTCGACCATCTTTGGTATGTTATTCCTCACGAGTGGAAATGCATGGAAAAAGTTTGAAGACTACAACCCATTCAATCAGCTCCGCGCAGCCGGTGTAGGCGTCAGAGCTTACCTGCCGATGTTCGGGCTTCTCGGTTTTGACTATGCATATGGATGGGACAATCAGTCCAAGCTAAATGCAGGGGCCCGATGGACCGAATATGCTAATTTTAATATTGTACTAGGATTTGAACCCGAGTGATGACCAACTATTTTTCCTGCCTGACAGGAATACTTCTTTTGTTTTTCCTTACTTCCTGTGCTTCATTGCCTAAGGGTGGCTTTGCAGATGCAATACCTGATGCACCTGATTACAAAGACGTAAACAACTGGGCCGCGCTGCCGACATTGCATGACAGTGCTGATTGTGTGCCCATAGCTGAATGGACAGACGAACAACCTGATTCACGTGTAGATGTTTTCTTTATTCATCCGACTACCTATACCGGCAAGCAAGGGCAAAACAAATGGAACGCCAGCCTTTCCGATACGAAACTCAATCAAGGCACCGACGAATTTCCTATTAAATACCAGTCCAGTATTTTCAATGGCGCAGGCAAAGTATATGCACCACGATATCGCCAGGCTCACCTGAATTGTTTCTTCACCAAAAAAACAGGTGATGCATCACGCGCACTGGAGCTGGCCTATGAAGATGTGCGCACTGCATTTCAATACTATCTGGAACAGTATAATCAAGGTCGGCCGTTTATCATTGCTTCGCACTCCCAGGGCACCTTTCACGCCAAGCGATTACTTAGCGATTTTCTAGATGGCAAGCCTTTGCAGGATCAGTTTGTTGTAGCCTATTTGGTGGGTCTTACTGTACCATCAGATCTGTATGAAAACATCAAGCCATGCACCACACCGGATGAGACCAATTGTTTCTGTAGTTGGCGGACCTTTAAAGAAGGGTATGTTCCTAAAAAACTACATTTCCCGGATACTAATTTTGTGGTCACTAATCCTGTGACCTGGGATTCTTCCGCACCTGCCTGTAATCAGGAATATCAGATTGGAGGTGTGTTGAAAGATTTCGATCAAATCTATCCGAAGCTGGTATGCACCAGTATACACGAAGATCTGCTTTGGGTGACCAAGCCAAAATTTCCGGGCAGCTTCCTCCTGACGACAAGAAATTATCATGTTGGAGATTATAACTTCTTCTATGCAGATGTCAGGAAGAATGCACAGGACCGGGTGAAAGCATTTTTTGGGAACCAATAATGCCTTATGGAGATTAACAGCCAACAATCATATTGGAAAACCTATCTCGCACTTGCCGGGATTATCATCCTTGTGATTTCGCTGGTGTACACGTCTTACCTGGCCCAGCGACTGCGTGAAGGTGAACGCAATAAGGCGCTTTTACTTTTCGATGCATATCAGACGATCAATGATCAGAGCAATCCGGAGTCTCCTGACCTGGAAGCTGACCTGACCCTGCCTACCAACATCATTGTGGCCAACAATGATATTCCCATCATGGTGGTCAGTGAAACAGATGAGGTACTTTATGCTAAAAACTTCGGTGAAGATCTGGATACCAACCAGGCGTTCCTGAAAGAAAAATTACTGGTCCTGAAAAAGAAAGGGCCTGAACCCACTGAAATCACCGATACAGGGATCCGGCAGTATCTATATTATCAAAACTCCAGGTTGCACGAATTGCTTACCTATTTTCCTTTCCTTCAATTGCTATTGCTCAGTGCCTTTG
>JANNSS010000088.1:0-22031 GCA_031402955.1 Saprospiraceae bacterium | reverse complement strand
TCATCCTCTTACTGCAGCTCAGCAACCACTTAAGTCAACTTAAGCTCAACTTTGTTTTTTTTATTTGTAAGAGAATCATTCTGGGCCCCCGTCCGGGGGGTTGGGGGCCAAACGGAACATGGAGTGACGAACGAGATTTTTACCTGACGTTGAAAACGTCCGCACAGACTATTACCTGATGCATGATTTTTTTGATTTGACTCACGCGAGCGCAGGTACAAGCTACACTCAACCAGGGTATTTATAAGCAGCTCGCGGCAACCATTAAAGTATGTAGGCACTGAGATAAATCTTTCGTGTTGGTACCCCCGTTCAGGGGGCAAAGGGGGGCAAACGGGCCATAGCGCACATGTACCAGAACAAGCAGGAACCATTTTTTTCGTACTTTTCAATCCCTCACCCCTCGTCCTGCTTCTCATCATTGTCTCAGTATCCAGATGATTGGACACTTTGGACACATTAATGGCACATAAATGGCTATAAAACAGGTACGCGGACATCCTAGTGGTCCGGCGCAGTAGCATGTACCACAGGACCATTCATTTAAGACAACCTTTATGGTGTTTCTAATAACTACCAAAAAGGTAATAACAAATTTTGTAATGCGTTGATAATCAATAGCTTTATTTATGTATAAAACGGTTATTACAGGCGCCTTTTATCTTTCCCCTTTAAACCCTATCCTATGAGAAATCAATACCACATACCAAAGGTCCAGATGGAGAAGATGATTGCTTTTGTAATCCTCCTGTTGATTCCTGCCTTATACTTCGAAGTATATGCCCAATCACTGAAAATAATTGCTACCGGAACAGGACAAACCACAGGTCATATAGCCAATCTCAGCATTACCAACACCACGGGATCCACGGTCAGGATCAACTCCCAAACTTGCTATATCCCCTCTGATGGAAAATATCAACCTTATGTAGCCACCTTTCCCGCTACATCGGTACCCGTCGGAACCAGCTATCTTCCGGTTGAAGGTTATTGCGCTAATGTGTATACCCATCCAGTCCCGGATGGCAGCCCAATGCCACCGGTTTCAATCTGGATCCCGGTCATTCAGCCGGTAACAAATGTACCGAAGGGAGGCACCAATATTCTGACGACACCGGCAGTACCGGCATTTAAACCTGAGGATGTTCCAGTTCTTGTCCAATCACCCGGCTATACTCCATTGCCTACCAATGCGTCAACAGCCATCATGACAACCTGGCCAAATACAAATATCCTTTTCGAAGGAACGATTAAACCAGAGTCATATCCAAAGACCTTTGCACCTGTACTCATCGAAGCAGTAAACAGTATTACCAAAGCTTTTGATGACTTGAAGCTTGCGGGCAATGTAAATACTCCTTTCACTGGGGAAGCGGAAAAAGAAAGAGAAGCCATCATTCAACAAACCTTTTGGATGTATACTGCCGAGATCACAGGCAAGCATTATGAAAAAGAGCAATTCCGCGAAAAGGTACTCAAGCAGTTTGAAGACAATAGTGATACGGAGATAGAAAACTTATCCAAAGAAGAAAAGGAAAAATTGGAAAGTGGAATAGATGTTTTCTGGAATACATTTATCAATACCAGCATTGAAGCAAAAGTCCTGAACGGATCCAAAAATGCGGCTGGACCAACGAGCAACGCAAGCACTATAATGCCACCATGGAATAAAATCGAACTGACCGATTCACGAATGAAACCCGGTAATGATTATGTGAATGCTGGTCAGAATAGTTTTCCATGGATCCCAGTGATCGCCGGCGCGGTGGGAGCAGGCACTCTAGTCTATTTACTATCTGACGGCGAAGAAAAGAAAGATACTGTCGATTGTACATTTACTGCTTCAGCCATAACAACCAGCAGTACCTGCGGTCAATCGAACGGTGGTATCACACTGAGTGTTATTCCACCAGGATCGTATTCGTATCTGTGGTCAAACGGAGCGGTAACTCAGACACTCATCAACATACCTGCAGGAAATTATTCAGTGACCGTGACAAGAGTGGGTACCACTTGTACGCAGGTTGTACAAGCAACAGTCACAAACCAGAATCAAAGTTTCAATGCTACTATTTCAGCCCAGAATACGGATTGTGATCAACCAAATGGTTCTGTTACCGTGACACCATCACCACCGGGAGCATATACTTATCTGTGGTCGAATGGAGCTACTACACAAAATCAATCCAATCTACCTGCGGGAAATTATGCTGTTACGATTAGTGCAGGAGGTACATGCGAACAATTCCTGTCAGCTCAAATCGGGACAGCACCATTTGAACCATCAGTATCTTTTACCACCACGCCATCCACCTGCGGAGGATCTGATGGCGCTGCCACTGTTTTGGTTAATCCACCAGATCAATACACATATGCATGGTCCAATGGACAGAGTGGTTCGAGTATTTCATCACTGGCTGCGGGAACCTATAGTGTGACCGTATCAAAGCCTGGCACTACATGCACGCGTGTAGCAAATGTAGTGGTGGGTGATATATCCTCTTCTTTTTCGGTTTCCATTTCATCGACGATGTCCGGATGCGGATTATCAAATGGTACAGCCAATGCCATGGTTACTCCGCCGGGTTCATATGAGTTCATATGGTCCAATGGACAAACAGGTCCACAGGCATCCGGATTGGCAGAAGGATTATACACGGTTACCGTTTCTATTCCTGGAACCTCATGTGCTGAAGAGGCTAGTGTTACGATCACTGAAACGCCAGCTTCGTTTATAGTTTCTTTGACCTCCACCGCTGCTGGCTGCGGACTGTCTGACGGAACCGCAACAGCCATGGTGAATCCACCGGGAGCTTATACTTACATGTGGTCTAATGGACAATCAGGTTTTCAAATTTCAAATCTTGCTCCCGGGAATTATACAGTAACGGTCACCTTACAAGGCGAGGATTGCACTCAGCAAGGAAGCATCACGGTTCAGTCCACACCATTTCCGGCAACTATATCCCTGACCACAACACCTTCTTCATGTGGCGGATCTGACGGTACAGTATCATCAACCGTAACACCTCCGGGTGAGTATAATTATCAATGGTCAAATGGACAAACCAATAGCCAATTGTCAGGGGTGAGTGCTGGAACATATACAATGACTGTGACGATTCCCGGAACCAATTGTTCGAAGGTAGCAACTGCAACAGTACAAGAAACTCCAGCTACTTTTATAGTAAGTGCAACCACCACACCCTCCGGTTGTGGTTTAAATAACGGCACAGCTACGGCTACAGTCAATCCACCGGGCAATTATGATTATACATGGTCCAACGGTCAAACCGGAAGCCAGATATCTGGAATACCGGCGGGATCATATACAGTGACGGTTTCAATAGCAGGTACCTCATGTTCAAAAACAGTAACCACGACTGTCGATCAGTTACCACCTTCATTTACGCTTTCGTTTAATTCTACACCGTCCGGATGTGGATTGAACAATGGATCTGCAGTCGTGAATGTGACGCCACCTGGTTCATATGCTTACCTATGGTCCAACGGCTCCACAGGTATGCAAATCACAAATGTCGGACCCGGTGTATACACGGTGACGGTTACGATTATCGGGACTTCATGTTCAACTTCAGGCTCAGTGACCGTAGGACAAACTGGTGGCGGCGGCTTCACAGCAACGTTCACCACGGTGAATGCAGATTGTGGAGTAACCAATGGATCAGCGATCATTACCGTTAGCCCGCCCGGAGAGTACACTTATCTGTGGTCCAATCAACAGACGGGCAATAAGCTGCAAGGAGTTGGTCCGGGTACGTATTCGGTTACAGTTACTGATGCTGGCGCATGTTCGGAAGTCTTTTCTGTTTCTATAGGAGAGGACATCGCTGAATACATTAACATCCTCAACACTACACCGGCCACCTGTGTTGGCGGAGGTAATATCAGATTTACAGCCACTACGCCCGGAGCAGGCCCGTTGGTCATTGAAGTAGTAGGTCCAAGTGGAACGGTTATGTTCACAGTAGGCTCGGGAGTTTATGATCTCTCGTCGTTTATGACGGTATTGCCTGGAATGTACACCATCACCGTGACGGATCAGTCGATAGGACCTTTGTGTTCAGAAACGGTTAGTGCGACGATATCAGATATTACACCTCCAATTGAATTGTTGAGTGATTTTTATTTCACTGAAGGAACACAACCTCTAAATGAAAATGCACTGGAGAATGATGAAGGACTCAATATTCAAATGACCCAGGTAGACAATGAGGATGGAGGTACTGTATCCTTCATGCCGAATGGTAATTTTACGTTTATCGCGGATATAGGATTTAGCGGGGACGCCTCCTTTGTCTATACGGTCACCGATGCTTGCGGAAATACAAGCACAGCTATCGTGACCATTGTCGTGGATGAAGTGCCATGCGACATTGAAGTGGATTTTGATAGTACACCTGCCTCTTGCGGGCTGGAAGATGGATCAATAACCGTCATCGTCAATGAACCTGGTGATTATGAATATGAATGGAGCAATGGTGATGAAGGGCCTACGATTCAAGATGTTCCTCCCGGAGGGTATGCTGTGACCATCACTGATCTCAATTTAGGTTGCACATTCGAGGCTTCTATTATATTGGAGGGACTGCCTGCAGATTATATTGAGGATATAGTATTGATACAACCCACTTGCGAAGGAGATGGTGATATTGAATTTACTGCCCTTAGCCCCAGTGGGAATACTTTGTCCATGTTAGTGGATCATCCTTTTGGATCGGGTGAATTTGATATTGAAGCAGGGTTGATAAGTTTGTCGGATTATGTCACCACAGTACCTGGAGAATATTTCGTTGAAATATCAGATCCGGAAGCAGGTCCGGGTTGTTCAGAATCATTTACTGTAACCCTCAACCAGCCACCTCTACCAGTGATTGAGGTCGTAGAAATATTCCCACCATCATCTCCAGGTGCGATGGATGGATCTGCTTTTGTAGAAGTGATAACACCGGGTCAGCAACCTTACGCTGTGTATGTTGACGGTATGTTCTCCTTTATAGTTAATCAAAACAACTTCTTTTTATTGGGGCTCGGCGTAGGCGTACACACTGTACACCTGGTGGATATACAGGGATGCCCATCCAATACTATCCAGTTTTTTGTACCGGCACCCAATGAAGCTTTTGCATTTGGTGTCAGCGTCACTGATGCAGGTACATATAGCGCATCCAATGAACAACCTTCCGTATATCACCCTGGTAAAAGGTGGCAAAGCGTGCTGACCGGGTCGTATCGATTTGATGTTGGGAGTATTCAGCAGGTAGTAAGAGTACTCTATGCTCCAAGGCTCCGGATGAACATTGGGGAAAGCGCAAATGGATTCATCGCCATGGAATATTTATCCGGACCGCAGGATTTTCAATGGAAAGGCATCGGTCTACGTGCTCAGGCAGGATTGGGTACTTACGTTGAACAGCATGACCCTGCGGTGAGTCAAACGGCAGAACCATTCTACTGGTTGATTCGTGCTTCGGCGGAGCATACTATTTTCAAGCGGATTCTCCTCACAGGAAGCGTATCCGCCAGAGGTTTAGACTATGTTGCTCCTATCAGTTGGGAATTTGGTTTCCGGATGCCGTTTTATACATGGAAGAAAAGTGGGGGCGGGTGAAACCCAAAGGAATAAAGAGCAAGGAATAACGAATATCGAAGTAATAAAGTAAATGATTGTTTCTCTTCAGACAATATTTTTCACTTTTCACTCTTCACTTTCCACTCTTCACTTTATTATCCTGGGATTTCGGAAGTACACAGTTTCGCAGAAACGTGCCACTGGAGAAAACAGTCAAACGATGATGCGATGCTAACTTTTAATCTTCGTCGTTTAATTTTCTCAACTGTTCAATGTCTTCCAAATCTTTCTTCCGTGCAGTTGCCCTTTTATCTTCTATTAAATCTAAATAAGTTATAAAATTAATTGGCGTTTCCTCGAACTCAACTGTCTCTTTTCTTTTATATGCACTCAGAAATTTGATAGAAGCTTTTATATTAGGTAACAAGTCAAGGGTAAAGTTATCAAAGTCTAGCTTGATAAAAGACTTACGTGGATTGGGACTTTTATCATTTTTAAATTCCTTGATATCCCATCCTAACTCTTCCATAACCTTCAATATTTTATAATAGTTTTCGTATGTGGGGTTATACCATATGTCAATATCCGGTTTTTCGGTTAATTCTCCTGCACTGGTTTTAGAAAGTCGATAGTACCCATTTAGAGCAACAGCCGCTCCACCTACAAGCATATATTGTACATTGTGTTTATCTAGTAATCTGCAAACGGTTAACAAACTATTTTTAAAGTTGTCCTCCATGTGCTATCGCTTAGGCTTAGGTTGGTTAGACTGATGCTTAATAACAGACCGAATAGCTATAATGATTCTTTCAAAATCTTTATGTTTTTTCAAACTCGATTCGTATTTCACGGTCTTGCTTTCACAAGATTTCATTTCATCAAAAGAAGCAAATTTTTTAACTGAGTTCATAGTATATAATGTTTGCTGTGATCGTTCCTTTCGAGAATTAGATTTTACATATGAATATATACGAAAGTAACTGTTTCTTCTTTAGCAAGCCTCATTCTTCAACAACCACTTAAGTCAACTTAAGCTCAACTTTGTCTTCCTCTAAGCTGGCGGCGAGAACGCCATCCAGCGGCAACTTGCTAACAGGCGCTTAAACTAAACGCTCTAAACCCTGTGCCTACAACGAAATCCGTCGAACTAACTCTAAGCCACTAACCTTCTAACCTTCTAATCTTCTAATCTCCTAACCTCCTCCGCCTCCGCCTCCGCCTCCGCCTTCATTACGACTTACCAACACCTTTCAGATACTTATCAAACCACCCCATCAACCGCAGGTTGTAATCATACCGCGCAGTTGAATTCGCATTTCCATGGCCCTCACCCGGATAGAAGACAAGCTCCACAGGTGTTGTCGTCCGGCTCTTGATATGACGATAGAGCTCCATCGATTGTCCCGGATGCACACGTGGATCATCTTTGCCATGCATGATCAGCAATGGTGTCTTGCATTGATCCGCATAATATACTGGGCTGCGCTTGAGGAAGAAATCATAATCTTCATACACCCACTTGCGCGCATGCACGAGATACTCTTCGTTTGGAATGTCGGTGGTGCCCCACTTAGAGACATTGTTGCTGATGCCTACAAACATCACACCCGCAGCAAAACGATCTGAATAACGTGTAGATAACCAACCCGTCGCATAACCGCCATAAGATCCACCAGTCACACCAACTTTAGTAGCATCTACCAATCCAATTGCAATCAGGTAATCCACACCATCCACCACATCATCAAATTCTTTACCCGCAGGATCACCCTGGCTTAAGAGCGAATACGTAACACCACGGCCGTTTGAACCACGATAATTAGGATAGAATACAGCATATCCTTCTGCTGCACCAGTCTGGCCCGGATTGCTATAGCCCGTCAACCATCCATTATTGAAATGCGCCTCAGGTCCGCCATGCACGATGGTGATCAACGGATATTTTTTTCCGCTTTCTTCATGCAATGGCCGGATGAGGATGCCTTCAATTTCCAATCCATCCTTCGCTTTATAACGCACTACTTCTTGTTTTGCAAATTCGATTTCTTTCAACACAGGATTACTGTCCGTCATTCGCATAATGGCCGCCTGACCAGCACCCTCGATAAATAGTTCCGTGGGATGATTATACCGGTCAGCAATAAAGAGTCCTCTGCCATTAGCGGCTAGTTCAAAATGGCTGATGGCAAAACCTTTCTCGATCGATTGAAATACGGGTTTGGATTTAGCATCCGCCTTGATGATTCCATAGACAGACTCTACGCCTGTGCTCCCGATAAAATGTACTTGTCCGGGATCTTGCCAGATGATTTGCTCAAACATACCTTCCCAGTCTTTTTGAAGGATGGTTGGTTTGCCTCCTGTAACAGGAGCGACAAACAAACTACCCGCTGTAGGATCATTCAGATCTGAAGCTGCTATAAAGGCGATCTGTGTTCCATCGGGACTCCACTGGAAATCCCCCATTTTGCCCTGATGATCAATTGTTGCCAAAACCTGCATGGTAGCCACATCCACAATCGAAAGACTGACCGCCATGTACGAATCATCCACGAGGGATGTAGGCGCTTTGGCACACAATAATTTCTTTCCATCCGGACTCCAATCAAATGCCGAAAAATGACCATCCACAGCGAGTTCCCGTGCATCACCACTTTCTGGTTCGACCATATAAATCCGTTGTACGGAAAGGTTTTGTTCGTATAGCTCAGGTGCATATGGTAATGCGGCTTTTTCTTTCACCTCTGGTTTGGTAGCAACAAAACCAAGCGTCTTGCCATCAGGTGACCATTGATAACTGCTGATAGAGGTTTCGAACTTATAGAGCAGTGAGGCTTCACCACCGGATAGGCCGATTTGATACAATCCGGTCACTTTATCATTCTCCAATCGGTTGAGGAATGTGATCACATTGTGTCCAGGTCTGAAGCTAACCAGGCGGACATTGCCCCGGGTTACAAACGAAGTTGATGTCCCTGAAGCGATATTTAAGAGATGAAGTTCTGCGCGGGAGGGTTTGTTTTCGACCGTAGGATCAGATTGGACCCTGACGGTATAGGCGATGGTGCCACCATCATCTGACCAGGTGGCGGAAGCTATCGATTTGAGGGAAGCGATATCCATTGGGGTCAGACCCCGTAATGCCTGAGCCTGCATTGAAAAGCCACTCAGGAATAAAAGAAATCCGAAGAAAAGTCTTGTTTGCATATCATAAAGTATTGTGGAACGAACATACAAAACTATCCATTCATACCTTCCCCGCCAGCGTAAGTCGATGAATGGGGCAGGACAATATACCAGATGAACACCTCCCGTATTTTCTCTACATTTGTGATCCGTATTAAAGCCAAAATGATAGCCAAATTATGATCTTATTAGCTGAAATTCAGGGGTTTCTAACCTCTCTTGATATCTGGGACATCTCTTTTATCCTGATGCTGGCCATTTTCCTTGGAATTGAAGTGATCAGTAATGTACCGGCCATCCTCCATACGCCTTTGATGAGTGGCGCTAATGCCATTCACGGAGTAGTCATTGTCGGTAGTATCATCGTCATGGGACACACCAGCCCGGACAATTACTTCGCACTTATCCTTGGATTTATGGCGGTTATCCTCGGCACCCTCAATGTCGTCGGTGGCTTTGTAGTGACCAACCGTATGCTCCAGATGTTTAAGAAAAAGAAATAACCCTTTTGCCCCTAAATCCCCTGAAGGGGACTTCAATAAATAATACCTTACCTCTTAGCGAATAATAACATGGCCATAAGTGATATATTGAAGATCTGTTACCTGCTGGGTAGCCTGTCATTTATTGTGGGTTTGAAAATGTTGTCCCGCCCTGATTCAGCAAAAAAAGGGAATCTATATGCAGCACTGGGTATGGTGATCGCCATTGTCGGAACGATCCTGTTTCATGAAAACGTAAATCACGAAACCGGCGAAGTGACACGCATCACCAATCTGCCATTCATATTCGGAGCGATTGCTATAGGTACTGTGGTAGGATACATGGCTGCGATGAAAGTGAAAATGACCGCCATGCCGCAGATGGTTTCTTTGTTTAACGGTATGGGTGGCGCTTGTGCCGCGCTGATTGGATTGGTGGAGATGAATACACACCATCCTGTCGAATTTGGTGAGCGACTGATCATCTTCCTCGGCGTGATGATCGGTACCGTTTCATTTGCAGGTAGTATGATTGCTTATGGTAAGCTTGAAGGAAAAATTAAAGACTATGGAAGCAAGGTCCAGCAGATAACGAACAACACAATCGTGTTTGCGATTCTGGGCTTCATCGTATTTCTGTCCATGAGCGAGCCATGGAGTGATGTATTGATATGGGCTATCTTCGGTGCTTCCATGGTATACGGTATTCTCTTTGTACTTCCTATCGGAGGTGCAGATATGCCGGTGGTCATCTCCTTGCTCAATTCATTCACAGGTATTGCGGCCGCATTTGGTGGTTTCATGTACGACAATCAGGTCATGCTGACAGGAGGTATCCTGGTAGGTAGTGCCGGAACGATCCTGACCATCCTGATGTGTAAGGCGATGAACAGAAGCCTTTGGAATGTGATCAGCGGAGCTTTCAGCGCTACTGGCCCCAGCAGCAAGTCTATGGATGGACTTTCGACCAGCGAGATCAGTATTACAGATGCCGCCATCATGTGTGCGTATGCACAACGTGTGGTCATCGTACCAGGCTATGGTCTCGCCGTAGCACAGGCACAACACACCTGCCATGAGTTTGAAAAAGCACTTGAAGCCAAAGGTGTTGAAGTCAACTTTGCCATTCACCCTGTGGCTGGTCGTATGCCGGGTCACATGAATGTACTTCTTGCAGAAGCAGATGTATCCTATGACAAACTAAAAG
The DNA here is from genome assembly GCA_031402955.1 of Saprospiraceae bacterium. Lineage (GTDB taxonomy): Bacteria > Bacteroidota > Bacteroidia > Chitinophagales > Saprospiraceae > Opimibacter. The sequence goes on along the minus strand of JANNSS010000088.1, from coordinate 11,563 downwards.
AAATGGAGGATATCAATCCTCAGCTTCCTAACACAGATGTATTGATTGTCATCGGTGCCAACGACGTCGTCAATCCTGCGGCCGAAACCGATCCTTCTTCTCCTATCTATGGCATGCCGATCATCAAAGCTAATACCGCTAAGAACATCATCGTGATGAAACGCTCGATGGCGAAAGGCTATGCGGGTATTGAAAATGAATTGTTCTATGACAAGAAGACCCGGATGCTTTTCGGGGATGCCAAGGTTTCACTGGAGAAGCTGATTGCGGAGTTGAAAAATGCATAGGGCATAGAGCATAGGGCATAGAGCAGGATTAATTACCTGACGTTACAAACGTCTGCACAGATTATTGCCTTGAACAAGTTTTCTTTGATTTATCGTACGCGAACTTAAGTCAACTTAAGCTCAACTATGTCTTAGTATAAATCCAATCAGCGAAAATTTCTTTTTCAATAATTCTGCGAAATCTACGTTCCACATTTTACCGCAATTCAAGTCTATTCACCTTATCCTGCACCGTAAAGTTTTTCATTTCCGATTCAAGGGCATCAAATTCTGATACACCCACACTGCGCGTGATCTGACCCTGATCGAGGACGTGGATCTGGTCACAAGTTTCTTTCAGTGTTGAAAAAATATGCGAGGAGATAATGATCGTCTTCTGAAGGTTACGCAACCGATCGATGATTTCAGTGATGATCATGTTGCTATGGATGTCAACACCATTATACGGCTCATCCAGAATGTAAATGTCATTTTGCTGTATCAGAATGGCTGTCATGGCCAGCTTCTTTTTCATACCGGTTGAGTAGTTGCTCGCATATTGATCCAGGGGGAGATCAAAGATGTTTTTGGTGTCAACATCTTTTTCCACAACACCTCGCGCATTGGCTAATAACCGGAGGTATTCACGCCCGGTGATCTTCGAGAAGAAATATGGATCTGTAGGCAGGTATCCGATATGGTCCTTAAGATGCTCGTATTCACTGCGTATATGTCCATGGTAGGGTTCTATCCCGATGATGCACTTAAACAAAGTGGTCTTACCTGAACCGTTTTCGCCAACGATTCCATAGACTTTGCCTTTTTCAAAATCCAGACGGATATCCCGGAGGACGATGTGAGCTCCGTATGATTTGGACAGATGTTCGATATGCATCATTGAAGCACAGGTTTGAGTTGACGGACCGACCGCTTGTAAAAGTATGGGAGGAGAAATAGCAACATGGGTGGAAACCAGAAAGAAAATGCCATCAGCAACCCTTGAGGTAAATTCATAGGGGCAGGAAAGAAAGCATACTTACCAAGAACGACAGTGACCAGGTATATGCAACCAAGTAAATAAATCATCGCAAGATACCCTGCATGGTCCATGAAATATATCAGTATCACCGCAGCAAAGGGCAAACACAACAGCGTCGCATACAACAGCGCAAGGCTGACCTTATGGAACAGAAACTGTGACGGGGACAGCGCATGAATCCACACGAGATAGACCGTTTCAGATTGCATGTAGAACATCAGGCATACCAGCAACACCAATGCAACTGCAAACAGGCCCAGGTTGGCATTACGATAAAGCACAGCCATGACCATCAGAAAGCCTGCGAGGATGATCACCGTATAATTTTTCCGAAACCCTGTGGTAAACTCAAAGGGGTATTTATAAAATGGTGTCGGTATGACTATGTTCAGATTACGCTCGAAGGACGTGTACGAGAGTGCTGCACTGGCAACCAATACGCCTGCTGCCAAAAGCCAATCATGGTAAAAGATTAGCCCGATGATAAAAGGAAAGGCCACCATGATATTTTCGATACCCCGAATCGTTATAAAATGCTGTTTTGAAAAATGGTGTTTTAAAAATCTAATTCTGCCTCCTTCAGATAAAAAGGAACAAAAACCTAACCCCATGAGTGCGTATACATAGGCAGCATACGGAGTGATATTAAACAGATAAGCCGTGAACCCACTGAAGATAATAGCCATCAACAGATATCCCACAGCAGGCTGTATCCCGAAATCGGAAAGATGGCGGTTGACCAGCCTGAATTGCAGCGCTAGATAATTACGCATCCGGCAGCCACTTGTGATTACGCATGGTCAAAAATACGCAGGTAGGGGACGGTTTATGATATCACCCCAAAGTATGTTCTACCAAAAGCCCGTTATAGCCGACGGGACAGCGTAATAACTTATCCTATTTCGGATGCCAAAACAGATTTCACGAAGGAATCTCAATATCTTTTATCGCGCCACGCCGCAACGCCGCAGCGAGGCAGTAGCTATTTACTCTCTTACTCTCTCACCTCTTACTCTCTCACCTCTCACTCTCTCACTCTCTCACGCTGTCTTACACGTGCTTATCCCAAAAATGGTATACAATGGACAAAAACTGACCAGGCTCGTAAGGACAAACACCCCTCCGAGGACCAGCAGGACAATACCAAGTGTACCGGTAACTGTGCCGGTAAAATATAGGACGGCAAACACCGCAGCGAGAAGCACACGGATGATCCGGTCGGCTGAACTCATATTCTTCTTCATAGCAAATAGATATTTAACGGGTTAAAAACTGAACCAGGAGAACAATTCCGGTCACCAGGCTGATGCATAGGATACAGACAATGACAAACTTCAGCAGATTATTCTTCATGATTATACTGTAAAATTAGGGAGCCGAAAGAGGCTGCGCAGTGACTTAAGTCACCACTTAGAGGATTTCGATCATATTGGCTTCCTGCCTGATTTTCCCGTCATGCTCTAACTTTTTCATGATCCTGCTGATGACTTCTCTTGCGGTACCGAGCTCACCGGCTATCTGGCGATGACTGATCTTGATTGGGTTCCGTCCCGTCAGCAAGGATTTATTGGCCAGGTAATCCAGCAATCGTTTATCCAACCGCTCAAATAGAAGTTGATGGATCGTCGTCAGCAGGTCATTGTAGCGAAGGTTGTATTGTTGAAAAAACAATTGGTTGACCTCCGGATACTGACGCACCCACTGGGCCACCTTATCGGTAGGTAAAAGGAGGGCTGATGTATCTTCTTCCGATACCGCAAAGATTTTACTCGGTTCGTTTTTCATGCCTGCCGAGAAGGACATGATGCAGCTCTCCTGAGGCTTGATATAATAGAGCAGCAACTCTTTTTCTTCATGACGGCTGAATACCTTGATGAGCCCCTCCAGGACGATGGGGATGACCTTTACATATTGTCCTTCGCGCAGAATCTCTGTACCCTGTGGAACCTCCTTCAGGATAGCGTGTGCTTCCAGTTCTTTCCGGAGGTCCGGATGAAGAGACGTCGTCAACTTTGAAAGATCCGTCATTGGTTACAGGTTATTTCAGAATGCAACATCCTATTGTGTTTACCATACCGGTGTTGTTTAAATAGAGGTATTGATTTCGGGAACTTGTTATCTCAACCTTCTAAAGATATAAACCCCCGGCATTTATCCATCCGTTTTTATCAGGATCATCATCCAGGATAATGATGATATGATATGTATGTAACGTGGATACAATGCCATTCGCATTTATAATCAGATCTTGATTATCCTGGTGTCCAGAACTGTAGGATCATCTGGAAGGGCTAAAATGGTAGACGCTCATGATGCAATCCAACAGAAAAATCAGCTATTTTACTATCGGGCAATTTACAGTTGCTCCTGCAACCATATTGGGAAAAGCTTGGGCGGTGGCTAAATTAATAACAGCATCAAAATGTGTATTATCAATAACCAATACATTCCACAAAGGACTGTAATTTGTATCACCAGGAATGGTGGCTAATATATTGTGTGTTTGTGATGGGTTGTTAACCTCTGTATAGAATCCAGAAGCAGGCCCTGCGGCATTATCATTAAACATGACATAGATAGGCGATACAGGAACCAAGCTATTACTTGTAGCTTTTAGAGGGGCTTCGCCAAAATTAAAGTAGGCAACAGCCTGTTCTTTATACCAACCCAAAGTAAGTGCGCTGGTCATTCCGGGGCTAAAGCTTCTGGAAGCGGAAGAGCCAAATGGAACCACCGGGCAATTTACAATGTCATTTGTTTTTATGATCGTATGACCAGAGGCCAGGACGTCAGCTTCATTCGTCAAACTGTTTACAACATAATTTTCCGGAACGATAACCATGTTGACTACCCAGAAATCATTATACCCGGCATCTCCGGGTATAGTATTTATGATATTGTTCTGCCCGGCTATAGGCGTTGTAGCTCCTTCTTCGAAGAAGACATATATGTCATCCGGAGTAGTGGGTTGAATATCAAAGTTGTAATAGGTTGTCACTGCGCCCGCCCTGTCAAAACCAGTGGTGATAAAGGGAGGTTGATCAAAATTGACGGGTGTGTTTGCTCCAGGCAATCCATTGGAACTTGTCCTTACCATTAAATGTCCGGCACTGGCACTAAATCGGTCAACACTTACTTTTGTTGCGGTGTTAATATCCTGTCCAATGACCGGATCTGTATCCTCTGTGCATGACATCAATAGTGAAGCAAAGAGCAGTAGAGCAGCCATTACATTTGTTGTACAATATTTCATTTTATTTTATTTTTAATTGCCTACTATTTAAAATGCGGTTTTCGGCTTTACCGTTCTACTCATTTAAAAGTATTTTATCATGAGTACATACCTTTACTATGTAAATAAGTTTGGGAGGGTTGCCTGTACATACGTAATAATTTTATAGTAATAAGTAAAGAGGCATAGAATAGAAAATAAATGCATTATTAATAACAACATTAGATTAGCCAAAATTATTTTTATGCACCGGGGATTTTGAAAAACGCAAGACGCTACGTGGATCAAAGTTGGATCACCTACAATTCAATGTCGCAGAATAAAAAATCAGGATTGAAAGTAAACTCAATCATGGGAAGAAAAATTAGCCGGGATTGTACATATGCTCTGAATAATAGCATTTTTGATGCAACGGAAAGGGAACGGTCACATTATTGTGTTGGTTGTTTTAACCGAAGGAAAACCTTTCAAAGAGTGTGATTAAAAGTTGTGGGTAAGACCGGCTGATACGGAAAATGCGTGAACAAATGTTAAGGGTCCGGTGGTATTAGGCGTATGACGGATACTCGTCAATCCCCTGTTGTATTGAGTAGCAAGAATAAACCCAAACCGGTTAGTTAAATGGTACTCCAGATTTATATTCCCAAGCCACTGTGCATACCACCGCCTGACATTAGTTAAATGGTCAGGAGCTTCAGTCTGGGTTTTTTGAAGGATATTGTTGTGATACGTGGAAACATTGAAAGTATTTTTGAGTCCTGAGCGATACGCTAAACCTAGACCTGTACCAAGTGAAATCCGTAAGTTTTTTACAGTCAGGATAGTGCCCCGTACCTGCAGGTCCATCATGACGCTTTGCAGCGTCTGTTCGATCGTGGTGTATTCCTCCAGCACATCTTCTTCCTCCATTTGGTCAGTAACCCTAAACTCAAGTGGGGCAGTATAATCACCCAGCGGATTGATGAGGTCAAGTTGTGTCTGATACATAGCGTCCCCATTAGGCGCTTGAACGATATGATCCGAATCAAATAAAAACTGGCTTTCCAGAATACTCCTATTCTGGTAGACCTGATAGCTTAATCCGGTTTGCCATGAAAATTTTGACGAAATCGATTTATTGACAAATCCATACAAACTCGTACCCGGGTGACTGTTTTCGTAATCATGCAGGTATGCATCTTCGTTTAGAGGAATGTTTTTCATGGTCAGCCAGGATTGATTTGTGCCCACCAATAAGCCGTATCGCATTACAGAATTCGAAGGTGGGTTTAGTTGGACTAAACCCTGTTCATTGTCTGGAGTAACATGAAGGACCAATGGTAAATTTGTTTCAACTACCAACCCCTTCACATCAAGGGAGGGTATCGGCGCTGTCATCCAATGATCAGCCGATGTGATCCCTGAGAGAGCTTTAGGTGCAACATCTCCTGCTTTCCCATTTTCATCCGTTAATGGATTGGTAGTATTGTTACCAGATGGATCATCTGTTATAGTTTTCTCTGGTACAGGTAGTGTTGATAGCGCATTTGCCGGACGAGCAATAGGGGAAGTTAAACTTTGGGCCTGAAGGAATGAGGGATCTGTTTCTGGTGCAATGGGGTTAGGTTTCGTTTGCGTATTCTGTATGGTCCGAACCTTTGAAGTGTTGCCAGCGGTAGAGCTCAAAGGTGAAGTTGGTATTGCAATGTTGAGATTTGACTCAGTAGAAGAGGGAATAGCATCACCAGAAGGGGTGGCTTGAATATGCTGGCTACCGTTGGAAAATATAGTTGAGGGGGTCGATTCGCCTCCTTGGTTGTTAAGTAGAGCAGATGTGATCGCATCTTCGTTTTGGGATGCCACAGAGAGGCTATCTTCCAGATGGTTGATTTTTCCCTCCAGCATTTTAATCTGACGATTGTGCAGGTACTCATTGACCACCAGGCCAGATAATAAAAACAAGGGAATCAAAAGCCATGTTTTTCTTTTCTTCTTTTTTTCATTTACGACCGTACGCATCGCTTTTTCAAAGATGGCATCGTCCGGCACATTCCAGTTTTGATCTTCTGAAGTATCATTGAGAAGCCTGCGTAGAAAACGGTCTAATTTGTTTTGTTTATCTTCCATAACATTCCCCCTTATATGATGACTTCAAGTGCTTCCTGAAGCATTTTTCTTGCTTTAAATAGTTGTGATTTTGACGTTCCTTCTGAAATTTTCAGCTGGGCGGCAATTTCCTTGTGGGTATATCCCTCAAAGACGTACATATTAAAAACTACCCGATATCCGGTGGGTAGTTTTTGAATCATTTTCATGATATCTTCTCTTGATATTTTATCAAAACCGGTTTCTTCGGGATAAAATACGGGTAAATCGTTGTGTAATTCCTGAACCACCACGTTTTTTTGGTTCTTCCGGATGATCATAATACAATCGTTGGCGACAATTCTGGAGGTCCAACCCCCAAAATCCCCAAGTCCGGGATCAAATAGATGGAGTTTCGAAAAAATATGAATCAATCCATTTTGGAGCGCATCTTCGGCATCGGCTGTATGGGGAAGATAACGCATACAGATCATAAACCATTTAGACCGGTATTGCTCATAGAGGAACCTTTGAGCGCTGTAGTCGCCCTTTTTGGCCCTGACAATGGCATTTTCTTCTAAAAGCTTATCCCCCATATGAATCATGTCACTATGGCTATCTATGTAAAACGCAGGCAAATGGTTGCCCGGCCAATTACGAATATTCTGTTCACCCTATTTGCCATTGCGCCCTTGTGCGCCTGTCAACCAAACAAGAGTAGTACTCCCCCGGAAATCATTGCCTCGCCCGCCAAAAAGGTGTCCATAAGTTGGATGAGGTGTATATTGCTATGAATGGCCCTGATCTAAGCGTAAAGAATCAAATTTAGAAAAAGGGTAGGATAAGAGGGAAACAATGCAACCGTTTGATCGGGCCACTCCTGAAAAGGACACTCCAATATTTTTCTATCCGCACCCTTCTTTTAATTTGAGTATATCAAAGTCATTAGGAATGGGCACAGATTTAAGGAAATCAATCCATTCTATTTCTAATCGTTCGATGGAGAACCCATAGATATCCTTGAAGTCTTCGAACCCACGAATCCAGAGCAACTTCATTTTTTCCAGACCGTATTGCTCAAATAAATATTTAAAAACTCCGGCACTTTGCAAATAGGCCATAACATCGTTTTGAACGGCAATTTCGTCAAAATGATTGATCAGGTTATCCAGGGATTGGAGTTGATTCGATTGGAGATAATAAGCATTGATCGTGGGTATCGGATTCTCAAAGTGACATTCATTATCTGCATAGACCGCACTTCCCTCCATCAGCAACCGGCACCTTGAAGGGCCCCATGTATTCAAGGAAATGATATGGAATATTTCATGCTTAAACTGTGGTCTCCTGGCAGCTGTTATAGGAAATAGCCCTGCGTCAAATTCAGCATAGGCAATTCCGCCCTGTGCCCGTACACCAGTAAACGCTTTCATATCTTCAACTGATTCAAAAAGGACTAAGGTGATTCCGCGGTTGTATTTTTCAACATGGAGTATATGAAGCGCATTTGAAAAGGCAAGAGCTATCTGTTGTTTAATTTCAGGAATATGCGCAGCAGCGTAGGTGTTTCCGGCGAAGTATACCCTGAAGTTGCCATGTGATATGGATAGAAACGGAAGGGTATCCTGGTTAAGGATCTTGTGTGTAATATCAGCGCGATGGGGATAAAAGATAACCTCATCAACAGGGTTGTCAAGACTCGTCCGTGCCGAATATATCTTTTCCTGTGCGGACCAAACGGTATGATTGGCACTGACTATTTCCACGATACGATTCCACTTTTTTTGATCATGGAGGGACAAGAAAGCTGAATCAGATTGAAGCGCGTCAATGTCTTTAAAGGCGTATTCAAAAACTATTTTATTTAAAATCTGAAGTGCTGTTTTTTCTTTACCCGCCAGAGCGTAGGAGCTTGCTGCATTATAAAGTATCCCCTCCCTTGGAATCTCAAATCCCTTTTCAACCTCCGCATGTGCAGCTTTGTAAAAATAGGCGCCGGCCTGTTGATAGTTTTGTGCGGTCAGGCAGGAATCTCCTTTATTCCATAGTTCATAAAAGGCGTAATACTTCGGAAATCCAGATTGGGCAAAACAGTGTGTGGTAAAACCCAGGCCCAGAATAAATAAAGAAATTCTGCTCATTGATAAAAGAATCTTGGAGTAAATCTAAGGTACTAGCTATCGGATTACTGAATCTAAATTAAAGATAAGTTCAGGGAGCCAGCCATACCGTATGCACTTTACTTTCCGCCGCTAATTTTCGCTAATTATTTTTGCAAATCTCTAGTTCATTTTGGTCCCTGAGCTTGTCGAAGGGAAGACCCCCCCCATTAACACGTCGCCCTCCACGTAAACGAAGAGGCGTTATAGAGAGAGTATCGCTTAGTGCCCTTTGACAAGCTCAGGTACCGAACAAATCGAAATTTATTTTTCACTTTTCACTCTTCATGCTTCGACTTCGTTCGGCACACCGCTTTTCTTTTCGGTTGGTGTGCGTAGTCGAACCATCACTCTTCATTTTTCACTTTCACGACTCACTTCTTGAGAAGTTATTTTAGCTTCTGTCCCAGCTTTGTTACCTGGTCAAGCCACTTTTTCCTTAATGCCAGATCAGAGGTCCGTACCGTTCCGATGTAAGTGACTTTGACAGGTTTTACCCCACAATATTCCAGAATGGATTTCTTTAATTGATTGACACTTGGCCGTCCGAAGGCAAACCAATAATACCAGCTGGGCTGGTCAAGCGTCGTAATGATATGTGCTGTTTTGCCGGCGAGGAGCTTGTCCCACCAGACTGAATTTTCTCTGTACTTAAAGACAAAACCAGGTAAGAAGAGCCTGTCCACAAACCCTTTTGTTATCGCAGGAAGCCCACCCCACCAAACAGGATGAACCCAAACCATATGTTCAGCCCACTTTATTTTATCCCAGGCGTCAAGGAGATCTGGTTCTAATTCAGTCCGCTGCTGGTACCCAAAGGCTAAGTTCGGATTGAAAACTAAGTCCTTTATCACTATTTCCTTTATCTCAGCATCCGCTCCAGACGCCCCCTTTTTATAGGCCTCCACGAGCCCAAAATTGAAGCTCTCCTGATTCGGATGTCCGTTGATGATGAGTATTTTTTTCATATCACTCTTCAATTATGTAATTCAATTCTGCACTTATCATGAGACAATCACTGTTTCTTTCCGCCGCTAATTCACGCTAATTTCCGCTAAGACAAAGTTGAGCTCCCTATGCGCAAAATTTTTCGCACGGAGCACACGGAGTGCACGGAGGGATCAAAACAAAATCATGCACTTGACTGTCCCTATGCCCTATGCTCTATGCCTTGCACCGTCACCGCCGGTGGAATCAACATATACAACAACGGTGTCACAATCCGACTCAACAACGTCGAACTAATCAACCCTCCAATCAATACTAAAGCAAGCGGAGAGATCAACGGAGATTTTTCAAGTACCAGCGGGATCATACCACCAATCGCAGTCATCGAGGTGAGCAGGATGGGAAGAAAGCGCGTCTCCGCACCATTCAACACCGCTTCTTTCAGTGGCATGCCTTGTTCACGAAGTTGATTGGTGTAGTCGACCAGGAGTATCGAATTTTTTATCTCAATCCCCATCAACGCAATGATACCAATCGTAGCCACAAACGATAAGGTCTCACCACCCAGATAGAGTATGCCGAGTGCGCCAACGATACCGAGAGGTACCACAGACAATACAATGAGCGTGCTCTTAAAGGTTCTGAACTCAAGCACCAGGATGGCAAACAATCCGAAGACGGTGATCAGGATGATGTTGCCCATACCACCAAAGGATTCTTCTCTGGTTTCTTTTTCACCGGCAGCAACAAACCGATATCCTGCAGGTAGCTTGATGTCCTGCAGTTTCTTTTCGACTTCATCAAACATCGCGATGGTGTTGTATCCCGTCTGTACAAAGCTGGTCACATTGGTATAGCGCTCCTTATTATAGTGCCGGATGACGTTTGGTGATTCACCCGGTACTATTTCTGCGATCTGTGAGATAGGAATCAGCGCACCGGAGAGCGAGGTGACATACATCTTATCAAATATCTCAAGGGCATGATCAGGATCAAAATCCTGGAGGGTCATCTGTATCTGGAATTCATCTCCATCCGCATTACGCACAGTCTGGTTGGGTAGCCCCGCCACACTTAAGCGGACCGTGCGCGCCACCTCAGCAGGCAATACACCCATGATGCCGGCTTTCTCTTTGTCGATGATGACATTGAGATCTGTTTTGGGCAGACTGAGTTGGTTACCGACATAGAGCGTGCCTTCGGTTTTCTTGATGATGTCTTCAAGGATAAAACTATACTTCGTCAATGTATCGAGATTATCGCCCAGTATTCTGAATTCAAGCGGTGCCGGCACAGGTGGCCCTTGTTGAAATTGCTTGACTTCAATTTTAGCCCCTGGAATCTGATTGTAGCGGAGCCTGAGCGAGTCTGTGAGCGCAATAATCTCAGGCACTTCCATGTCAGGATTGGTCTGCACAAAAAGCTCGGCAAAGTGCGGAGTAAAATCCTGTTGGAATACATTGTAATATACCCTTGGATTTCCCTTGCCGACATTGCTGCTGACACTTTCTACCCTGCTGAGCTGCAGGAGATCTTGTTCAACAATCCGCGCTATCCGGTTAGTTTCTTTCAGACTTGTGCCGGGAGGCGTGTTGATCTGTACATTGAACATTGGTTTTTCAGAGACAGGAAATAAACTAAATCCAATCAAGGGTATTAAGCCAAGGCTGCTGATAAAAATAACGCCGGTCAGCGCTAGCGCAATCACGGGATGTGCAAGTGACCAATTCAGAATACGTTGGTAAGGCGCATTGACATACTTTTTAAATCCTCTGAAGAAGATATTGCCTTCAGAGCGTTCATGATTTTTTAACATGATGCTGGCCAGGAATGGAATGATGGTCAGCGATACCAG
>JANNSS010000087.1:0-2267 GCA_031402955.1 Saprospiraceae bacterium | reverse complement strand
CCAAGCCATCAGGCACATTGAGTGAAAAGCAAATGATCGACATACTGGTCGATATTCACCTTACTGAGTCGACCCTTAAGATTATAAACGACACATCGGCCCGTTTAAATGATACCACTTACCTCAGAACCAGGTTTGCCGTGGTATTCAGCAAATATGATGTTGATCCGGATGATTTCACTGGAAGTCTTGATTACTACATGAAGCATATTGATGATTTAGACAAAATATATACTGAAGTGATCAACAGGCTTACAGAGCTAGAGGCAACTTTGCAGCCTAAGCCTGTTGACAATGTAACCAAAACCGTTAGGCTAAGACCCGGACAGAATAATGTCTGGTACAGATCAATGTATAAAATTGGGGAGCCGGTTCAATCTTATTTTAGTCCGGAGCAATATCCCATCAAAGAGAAATTCTATTATCCTGAACCACATATCCAAAAATAAAGAAAGAGGCTGTCTCAAAACCGAGATGGCCTCTTTTATTTTTCACAGGTTCTATAATTCGATAGTACATGTAAATCAGGGATATTTCCCTTTTATACTTGTAATGGTTGCCAATAGATTAACATACCCTAATATAAATCGAATCGCAGGCCAAAAAGAGTAAAAAAAGCTCTTATGAAGCCATTTTCTTCAGGTTATGGGCTAAAGCCAGTAACCCAAATTCAATGGAGACCTTATCTAATCCACGAAGCATAAATCGTCTGAAGCCTTTATTTTGCTTTAGTATTCCAAAAACCGGTTCAACATCCACAGGTCTTTGCTTTCTGTGAGCTTTCCCTTTATCGCTTAACAAAAGTTCTCTTGCTTTTGCCCGAAGTTCATTTAAGCGGTGGCTCACTTCTATAATTCTATTTCCCTTTGCCTTGTGACATTTACCCCGAAGTGGGCAATTGGTGCAGTTTTGTGCTTGGTATCTTGACAAGGTTCGTTTGTACCCGGATTCTGTAATGGCTTCCTTTGTTCCTATGAATGGCATAGCCTGTCCCATCGGGCAGTAATAACAATTGCGTTCTTTGTTGTAGTACAGATTATCTGCATGGAAGTCTGCTTTTGGTTGGCCTCCATTTTGTTGTTCCTGATCAAAGTAATTGTATTTGACATAGGCTTCCATGAAGTTTTTCTCCATAAACTCATAGTTTTCCTCAGAACCGTATCCTGCATCAGCGGTAAGCTCTTTTGGCAAAAATCCCAATTCCTGTTTATAGGATTCCAGATGAGGTTCCAGAGTCAGTGTATCGGTTGGGTTCTGATGGATGGAATAGGTGATAATGATTTGGTTATTCGTGCTGATTTGTGCATTGTATCCTGGCTTTAACTGCCCATTGAGCATGTGGTCTTCTTTCATACGCATGAATGTGGCATCCGGATCAGTCTTGGAATAACTGTTGCGTTTTCCCAAAAGGTCTTCTTTTTGCTGGTATTCTTTCAGTTTATCCGGCCAGTTCTTTTTCGCATATTTTACCTTTTGCTTTATCTTCGGGGATGCGGTTGTGTCTTTCAGGGCTTGATCTATCTGTTCAACCGTTTTACGCACATCTTCCGGGTCCAGGCTCTTATAGCGTGTAGGTTCTGTGTCTTTAAGTTCTTCTTTGGCAATCTGTTGTGTGTATTGCCACAGTTCTTCCAACTGTTTGGCAATGCGTTCCTTGCTCGTTTTAATGGCCTTGCCCCATACAAAAGTGTACCGGTTTGCATTCGCCTCTATTTTGGTGCCATCAGTATATACTTTTTGCAGATCAACATGACCTGAATTGGCCATCATAAGTACCACTTGGGTAAATACCTTTTTGATTACACCTTTTAACCTGTCGGTCCGAAAACGATTTATGGTATTGTGATCTGGCTGCACCATCCCGCTTAACCACATAAAATGAATGTTCTCTTTAGTCGCGGCTTCCAACTTACGAGAGGAGTAAATGTTGCACAGATAGCCGTAAACCAATACTTTGAGCAACATACGGGGATGATAACTGGTACATCCACCTCCTTTATACTTGCGCAAAATTGGATCAAGATTGATTTCATCTATTATTTTGTTCACAACCCGAACCGGATGACCTTGCTCTATCATCTCATCAAATGTGGGCGGAAATACCATCATTTGGTTCTGATGGTATGGCTTGAATTTAATTCTTGAACTTTTCATGAATTAAATATACAAAATATAATCACCTTATAATCAGATTTATATGAAATATTATAAACACTATATTGTTGATAATCATAAAATTAAAGAGGCTGCCCTTTTGAGACAGCCTC
>JANNSS010000086.1:0-9019 GCA_031402955.1 Saprospiraceae bacterium | reverse complement strand
ACTGATATCCACCGTATCTCCTTTCACTCTGAAATTTCCGCGTCCCAATTGTCCTTCTGTCCGGCTGTACAAACTCTCTACCAACCTGTAGAGAAATGCGTTCCTGGAAATCGTTTCTCCTTTTTGAATACGAATGATACCCGCTTTATAGTCTTCAGGATTACCCATACCATAGATACAGGATACAGACGCGACAACGATGATATCACGTCGACCGGAAAGAAGATTGGAAGTGGCTCGTAAACGAAGCTTGTCTACCTCCTGATTAATTGCAAGATCCTTTTCAATGTAGGTGTCTGATACAGACAAATAAGCTTCCGGTTGATAATAATCGTAATAGGAAACAAAATACTCCACGGCGTTATCAGGAAAAAATTCCTTGAATTCACCATAGAGTTGTGCCGTCAATGTCTTGTTATGCGTCAGCACAAGCACCGGTCGCTGCACCTCCTGGATGACATTAGCTACTGTAAATGTCTTCCCAGAACCCGTCACCCCTAGAAGGACCTGGGCATGTTCTCCTTGGGTGACGCCACGCACGAGTTGGCGGATCGCTTCCGGCTGATCACCGGTAGGCTGGTATGTTGACGTTAGTTTGAAAGACATGGAAGGTAAAAATAGGTGGAAACTTTAATTGTTTCCGGGATTGATTAAACATCTGTTTGAGAGAAAAGATCAATCCGCTACTTATTCCCATTATAGAACAACACGGACAATCCAAACCTGGTCCATTTCTTCCCGGCAGGACCTGCTTCCTGGTTCAGATACTGGCTGAGGGGATCGAGATCGTAGGTGTCAAATGGCAAGACAAAATAGGGTTGAAGGGCCGCATCAATTCCTCCACTTCCTTCCAGCGTGAACATCATATAGAATTTGAGCGCAAGCATGTCCTGTGTATGCTTAAACTTCTCTGTCACACCAACCAATTCTACCTTTGTTGTGTACCATTGATATTGAAGGTCGGTCCCAATGCCAAAAACATCTCCGGTAACCTGGTACCCGAAAGCCCCGCTCTGAATTCCCAATTTGATCTTGTCGGTATAGGGGCCATTTCCATCATTCAGGTCACCTTTTGCCTGCAAGGGCTGGTAGGCATTCTGATAGGTTAACTCAAAGGAATGGACATCGGCCTTAAATCGAAGCCCTGCCTCAAAACCATGCATCCATGAAAGCTTGTTGAATGGATTAGAATATGGCTTGGTATCACTAAACGCTCCCACAACTTGGTCTAAGCCCGGATCTGATACGAGTGAAATATTATAACCTGCCTTGAGATTGACCTGGGCATTGACTGGTGGGAGGAGAAAACCAAGAAATGCCACAAGTAATGCTGTTATGCTTATACTGCGGTTCATTTGGGTGTATTACGAAGCGGAAAGATAATCGTCTCCTTCATTAATTCAAAATCCGATATTGCCGTTAAAACAACATACGCTTATCTTTATCCACCATGGCGAAAACCTCACCGAAGAAAAATCCGGTCAAATCCAAATCAAAACTGACCAGTTATGCATCCCTTGACTTTACCCCGGGATTCTGGGGCAGGAGATGGAAAGAAGCGCTGATCATCCCGATCCTGGCCTTTGGCTTGTACTGGATGTGTCTGCCGTATGGCTATGTACTGGATGATCAGATAGTTATCACCGACAATAAGTTCACCCAGAAAGGTGTCGACGGTATCTGGGAAATCCTGAGTACAGAAAGTTTTACCGGCTATTTTGGCGGCCAAAAAGACCTTGTGGCAGGCGCCAGGTACAGACCCCTATCCATTGTCACCTTTGCCGTCGAGCAATCTGTCTTTGGGGACAATACCTTTATCCGCCATTTTATCAATATCCTGCTCTATGGCCTTTGCGGTCTCCTGATCTTTAGGATATTTTCAATCCTTTTGCCAGAAAAACAAAATACCCCCTGGCTACTAAGTATCCCCTTCCTGGCTGTCGTATTGTACATATTGCACCCGGTCCATTCTGAAGTCGTAGCCAATATCAAGGGCAGGGACGAGATCATGACCACCATAGGAGCTATGGGAGCCTTGTACTTTGCCTTACGCTTTCTCCCGACTCGAAACCAATGGTATCTGATAGCTAGCGGAATTGCGATGTTCCTTGGCCTCATGTCCAAAGAAAATGCGATCACCTTCCTTGCCGTGATACCCCTTACCATGTATTTTTTCACCAAAGCCAATACAAAGGATTACCTGCTTGCATTAGTTCCTTCCCTGATAGCGACGATCGTGTATATGGTGATCCGGACCAATATCATTGGATACCTCCTTAATAGTGGCAAGGCAATCACTGACTTGATGAATGACCCTTTCCTTGAAATGAATGGAATGGAAAAGATGGCCACCATCATCTATACGCTGGGAGAGTATTTACGCCTTCTGGTCTTCCCACATCCACTCACACATGATTACTATCCATACCATATTCCCATCATGAATTTCGGTAAGCCCGGCACACTGATATCCCTTGCTTTGTACCTCGGTCTGGCTTATGCTTTTTTCAGATTGTGGAAATCAAAGAGCATCTATGCATGGAGCATTGGCTTCTTCATCGCAACACTCTCGATCGTCTCCAATCTGGTTTTTCCGGTTGGCTCTTTTATGAACGAACGATTCATATTTATTCCATCCATTGCTTTTTCACTAGTGAGTGCATGGGTTTTGATAAAGCATGGCTGGAATTCAGAAAAACCTTTGTTTAAATGGGGCGCAGTCGCATTGATTGTTTTGATCTCCGGTGCTTATACATTTAAAACCTACACCCGTATACCTGCCTGGAAAGATGCCCTCAGTCTCAATGGGACAGCCGCCATCATTTCTCCAAATAGTGCCAGGAGCAATTGTTTTATGGCAACAGCTTTATACGAATTGGGACGGGATACTTCTAATGTAGAAGAGAAGAGAAAAATATTTGAAGAGGCAGAGTTTTATGCCGACAGATCACTCAAGATATATCCGGAATACCTGAGTGCCAATCAAATCAAATCCGGACTTGTGGCCGAACGCTACCTGATACACAAGAATCTTCCGCTATTATTGTCTGAATTTACCACCATCCTCATGGCCAGGCCGCAGGTAGAATATGTTCAGCAATTTATGGAATACCTCAATGGACGAGAAGATCATCAACGACTGGTGGATTTTTATTACAAGTCCGGCTATGAATTGTTTTCGAAACAAAGAGGCTTGCATCCGATGGCCATCACCTACCTCAAACTCGGCGAACAAATCGCCCCGGATGATCCACGTATTTTGTTTGGCCTTGGCAAGGCTTTCTATAACGGAGGTGACCAGGTTCAAGGTACCAAATATCTGGAAAGGGCTTACGCTATCAATCCATCCCTTCGCAACACAGACTAAAAAATTTCAAAAACATTAAAAGAAAGCACCAATCATGCCCAACATGATTGGTGCTTTCTTTTAATATCCCCCTTAACTTCTCACATTCTCACGTTCTCACGTTCTTACTCTCTAACTTTCTCACACAGTATTTGAAAATTCCCTATTTTCGGACTACCAGATGAAAACCAGGAAAACAAAACTGGAGGAGATCGCTTTCACCATGATCCCCCTTGTCGGACCTGTACTAGGCCGTCAGCTCATATCCTATTGTGGGAGTATTGAGGCTGTCTTTACCGAAAGTAAACGACACCTCAAGACCATACCGGGAATTGGTGAAGAAATCGCATCACAGATTTCTAACACCGCACATGTCTTTGATGCAGCTGAAGCAGAACTCATCAGAATGGAAAAAGAGGGAATCAATTACCTGTTTTACCTTGACAAAAACTATCCATCAAAACTGTTTCATCTCCCTGACGCACCCTTGCTTTTATATACTAAAGGCAATGTGAGTTTACATCCGGAACGATGCGTTGCCATCATCGGTACGCGCAAGCCAACAGCCTATGGAAAAAGTGTAACCGAAGAAATGATCGAAACACTGGCGACCTGCGATATCACAGTGATCAGTGGCCTTGCTTACGGGATTGATATCACAGCACATAAGAGTTGTCTCAAACACGGTATTCCTACCATTGGCGTGATGGGCAGTGGCATGGGCAATATTTATCCGGATAGTCATCTCCCTGCGGTTGAAAAAATGATGGAAAAAGGAGGGATTATCACTGAATTCACCTATGATACAGGCCCGGATGCAGTCAATTTTCCGATGCGAAACCGTATTGTGGCCGGCCTATGTGATGTCCTGGTGGTCGTCGAATCAGGTATCAAAGGTGGTTCGATGATCACCGCTAACCTGGCTAATGACTACAACAAGGATGTCGCGGCAGTCCCGGGAAGAAAGACTGACAAAAGCTCAGCAGGCTGTAACCACCTGATTCGCAACCAACAAGCCCATCTGGTGGAGACCGGAGAGGACCTCATCGACCTTATGTCCTGGAATAAAAAAACAAAGCAGCAAAACTTTCAGACCGATTTGTTTACAGAAATGACTCAAGAGGAACAAAAAATTTACAGTCTGATCGTTGGGGAGAGGGAGAAAGATATTGATACCTTAGCCTATCAATCTAAATCGACCCCTGGTGAACTTGCAGCTATCCTTCTCACTCTTGAATTTAAAGGCGCTATCAAATCGCTTCCAGGTAAAAAATTTATGGCCATTGGGTAGTCGTTTTTCATTGGCTCTGCATGCAAGTCTGCTTTTGCTTTTTGGCTCCTGTACGGCCACCCGTGAGTCCGCCGCACCCCCCCCTTCCGCACCACAGGTGGAATTAGTTAAACCCAGAAATATAATCTTCCTGATCGGAGATGGCATGGGCCTCCCGCAGATTACCGGAGCGATGTACATGAATAATAATATCTCCGTTTTCGAACGCTTTAAAAATATTGGTTTTCATAAATCTCATGCCTCCGACAATCTGGTGACAGATAGTGCTGCGGGAGCTACTGCATTTGCTTCCGGTGTAAAGACCTATAATGGGGCTGTCGGTGTCGACGAACGAAAAGAGTCAGTACCAACTTTGTTGGAAATGGCAGAACAAAAACAAATGGCCACTGGTCTCGTGGCCAGCAGTTCCATTACGCATGCGACACCTGCTGCTTTCATTGCCCACGTTGCTGGCAGGGAAGAGGTGGAAGCGATTGCCGCTGATTTTCTCGACACACCTGTTGATCTTTTCATTGGTGGCGGCATGGACTATTTTTCCCGCAGAAAAACAGATGATAGAGATCTTGTCGCTGAACTCACCGCAAAGGGATACAGCATCACTACTTTTATCAATCAGGATATTCAGCAACTCGATATCACAACAGACAAAAACATCGGTTACTTCACTGCCAATACGGAGCCTTTACCAGTTACGCAAGGCAGAGATTACCTCCTCCCTGCTACTACCAAAGCATTAGAATTTCTTGATGAACGCTCACCGAATGGCTTTTTCCTGATGATCGAAGGGTCTCAGATCGATTGGGGTGGACATGCCAATGACGCCAACTATGTAGTCAAAGAAATGCATGAGTTTGAAAAAATTGTGGCAGCCGCACTTGATTTTGCAGCTCGTGATAAGTCAACACTTGTCATTGTCACAGGTGATCATGAGACAGGTGGTTTTGCAGTCCAGCCCGGCTCCATACTGAATGATATTCAAGTTGCCTTTACCACCAAAAGCCATACTGCATTGATGATTCCTGTTTTTGCTGAAGGGCCCGGGGCTGAAGCTTTTCGAGGTATCTATGAAAATACGGCCATATTTGACAAGATCAAGGCCGCCCTTGAATTGAAATAATCATTTTATGCTCTTACATACGCTTGGTACCTTTTATACACAAATTATAAAGGAGGATGCCGTTGCAGGAGTTTGCTCCTGCAACCACCTGGATACCCATCGAAATTCTTATGGAGAATCCTAATTGGAATTCCCATGGTTGCAGGAGCAAACTCCTGCAACAGCTATGGCCTTTTGATTCTTAATATATTCTGTTAAATATGGAAAATTCAAAGTTGTGTATAAACGGTAGACATACGCTTATGGGGACCTCTCGTTTTTCATTAATATGAGTATTTCGATTCGTTCTGCTTTTTTACGCCACGTGGGGCAGACCTCACCTGAGCCGGAGGGATTTGAAGTGAGTCATGGAGAAGGGATATTTCTTTTCGACATGAACGGAAATCGATTTATCGATTGTATTTCAGGCATCGCCGTATCATCCCTTGGACATGGACATACCCGCATCAAGGATGCCATCCGAAAGCAACTGGATCTGCATCTGCATACCATGGTGTATGGTGAACACGTGCAAGTACCGCAGGTAGCCCTGGCAGAAAAGCTAGCTCAGTTGTTACCGCCCGAATTGGATTGCACTTTCTTTACAAGTTCCGGTACAGAGGCAGTGGAAGGCGCTTTGAAAGCAGCAAGAAAATATACTTCCAGGAACGAGATCATAGCATGTCGCCATGCTTATCATGGAAGCACTGCAGGCGCAGAAAGCCTGAGAAGTGATTTAGCACACATTGCCGGAGCCAGACCATTAGTTCCAGGCGTAAAGCATATCGATTTCAATGATTTCGATGATCTTATCAAGATCACTGATCATACGGCTGCCGTCATTATTGAACCTATTCAGGGTGAAGCAGGAGCCATCGTTCCATCAGCAGGATATCTCCGTGCCGTTAGGAACCGCTGTCATGAGACAGGCACGCAATTGATTTTTGATGAGATACAGACCGGCATGGGCAGGACTGGTACTATGTGGGCATTCCAACAGGAAGAAGTTATTCCGGATATCCTTTTATTGGCTAAGGCCTTCGGGGGTGGTTTGCCATTAGGGGCCTTTATTTCCAGCCAGAAAATAATGAAGGTGTTGTCGCACGATCCGATCCTTGGGCATCTGACTACGTTCGGTGGGCATCCGTTGAGTTGTGCTGCCGGACTCGAAGCCATAAATATTCTCGTAGAAAATAAATTGCCTGCCCGGGCAGCCGCCTTTGAAAAGATCATTCGAACACATCTCGAACAACACCCGGCATTGCGTGAAATCAGGGGTCGTGGTTTGATGTTGGCACTCGAGCTGAAAAATCCGGAACATCTTTTTCCGGCAGTCAAAGCATGTCGCAGGGAAGGTTTGCTGGTCGACTGGTTTTTATTCAATGACCGGTCTTTGCGATTTGCACCACCACTGATCATCAGTGAAGAAGAAGTGAATTTGGTTTGCGCAAAACTGACTAGCGCTTTAGATTCCCTATAACTCCTTTCTCAACCTCGCTACCGGAATATTAAGTTGCTCGCGATATTTCGCGACAGTGCGACGTGCGATGCTATACCCCTTTTTCTCCAGCATCTGGCGAAGTTTTTCATCAGAGAGCGGTTTACGTTTGCTTTCTCCTGAAATGATTTCGCCAAGGATCGATTTAACTTCCTGGGTAGAAACTTCATCACCCTCTGTATTGACAATGGATTCAGAAAAGAAATCCTTAAGGCGCTTGGTACCAAACTCTGTCTGTACAAACTTACTGCTCGCTACACGCGACACGGTGGAAATATCAAGACCGGTGATCTCTGCAATATCCCGTAGGATCATTGGTTTCAATTTAGTAGAATCTCCGGTAAGGAAAAATTCTTTTTGAAACTGCATGATCGCATACATCGTCTGCTTGAGGGTATTCTGACGCTGCTTGATGGCATCAATAAACCACTTTGCAGAATCTATTTTCTGCTTGATAAAAATGATCGCTTCCTTATTTTCTTTCTGGACGGTATTCTGCTCTTTCTTATGCTGATAAGCCCGGAGCATGTCCACATACTGATCATTGATCCGCAGATCCGGGGCATTGCGCACATCCATCGTGAGGTCAAGGATACCGTCCCTGTTGGTGACCAGGAAGTCCGGAATAATCGTTTGGGTTTGTGTATCAAACTGGCTGGTATACCCACTGGCTGGCTTCGGATTCAATTTCAGGATTTCATCCAGGGCACCCTTGAGCATGGACTCATCAATCTCCAGATTGCGTTGTAATCTCGAAAAATGCTTTTTAGAAAACGATTCGAAATGTTTAGCTAGAATCAGGATGCCGAGTTTCAAGACAGGTAACAATTCTGTTTCGCCGGCTTCCTCGGCGATGTGCAACCGTTGATGTAATTGGATCATCAGCGTCTCCCTCAAGTCACGTGCAGCGACACCCGGCGGGTCAAAACGTTGGATCATGGATAAAACTTCGTTGACTTGCTTTGATGTCACCTCAATATTGTATGCAAAGAGGATGTCATCAATAAGGGAAGGTATCTCTCTCCTCAAGTAGCCAGTGTCATCAATACTCCCGATGACCTGGTTAGCAATGATCCGGTGTACTTCTGAATCGAGGTTGAGCATACCCAACTGCTGATCGAGATAATCATGAAAGGTATTGGCTACGACGGCAGGAAGACTTTTATCCCGCTGTTCATTGGCCGGTTCGGTCGAATGGTAGCTGACCGGATCGTCTTCTATATAATCACTGATATAGTCATCGATATCATAATCATCGTTATCATCTTTATCAGCTTCATTTTCCTTTTCATCCTGGGTGCTCTCCGCATTCGTCTCACTGTAGTCATCAGGCTCCTCCAGGGCAGGGTTTGCCTCGAGTTCTTCCTTGATACGTTGTTCGAGAGATACAGTGGGAATCTGCAGCAGTTTCATCAACTGGATCTGCTGGGGGGAAAGCTTTTGGAGCAGCTTTTGGGATAGTTGTTGTCGAATCATAGTGAGACCTGTAGTACTATAGGCAAATATACCAAGAATTTCATATTATGAAAATATTTAATTTGTTTTTCATGGATTTTACGGTAATTATACTTTCCACCTGGCCATTTCACCTTCCCGGGACCATATTTCAATCCTCATAAAACAACCAAATAGCCTTTCTCGTTTAACTGTCCTCCTGTTTTTAAGCCCCTCCCCTCACCTTATAAACTCAACAAACCCATAAACTTTAGCCTATAAGCCCTTAGAATTAAATAACATCCTAAGCCTCTAACCTCCTAAACCCATAGCCTATAAACTTATCAACCTATA
>JANNSS010000085.1:0-9708 GCA_031402955.1 Saprospiraceae bacterium | reverse complement strand
TGAATAAAGTAGGAACGTCAACGCCTTCAGCATTGGTGAATGGGTATTTTCGGGAAGATGCCACAATGAATGGCCAAGTCGCTTATGGAACGGGTGACCGCTTATTTGTCCTTAACGTTGTTGGCACTTCAACGCCAAGTCGTATTGTAACAGCACACCAATAATAATCTAAACTAGATTTATAAATTAAGTGAACATGAAAAAATTATACACTATTGGGATTTCGCTCATGTTTTTGGGCTTTAGTTTACAAGCTCAAGTCCCGGGTTTTTTTGAGTTAACCGTTACTGACCTTCCCGGGGCTACGAACAATAGGGCTGTACTTAAAATGAAGGCTGTGAATTCAGTAGTGCCTATGCTTTCAACTTGTGATGGAAATGATGCGTTTATCACAAATATTGTTACTGGCTTTACTTTTGGCCTGAAGTGGCCAGTTTCGAGTGGTATTACCGCTGTTACAGTTACTTCTTCAGGTAACGCACAGCCAACATGTGCTGATTTAGGAGATCCTAGTTTTGGATATGGGGTTACCACGGGGGGTGGTGTTTTACTTTCAAATAATGGACTCACACGCGTAAGGCCTTTTTTGATTCTAACTACCCCAACCGCAGCACCTGTTGATTGGATAGGAAATCAGTGGATTACAATATGTACGCTTACAATTACAGGAGGAACTTGTACAGTATGTGAAGCCTTAGACATATATGTCTTGGGTGATTTTCCTGAAATTGAATCTCAGGTCGATGTTAGTCCAGTATGGTCATTTGATCAAATTGGTGGATCAAATACGAATGTTGTTTACGAAGCTTTGCCAAATAATGGTCCTCTTCCTTTAAATCTTATTTCTTTCGAAGCTGAAAAATTTGAAACTCAGGATGCCAAATTGACCTGGACAACAGCCAATGAAGAGAATACAAGCCATTTTCAGGTTCAGCGTTCTTTTGATAAAAAAACATGGTTTGATGCCGGTAATGTAGGAGCAGCCGGATACAGCATTGATATCCGCAATTATTCCTTCATGGATTATCGCGTCTACAATGGCCGTGATTCCCGCCTACCTGTATACTATCGTTTAAACATGGTTGACCTCGATGGAAGACAACGTTACTCTCCGATTGAATCTGTCATCTTCGGTAATACAACTGTTGCTGCAAATGCATTTTATGTGTATCCAAATCCTGCTACCGATGGTGTGCAGGTTGAATGGGATGCAGACAATATAGACCAACCTACTTCATTAGAATTCTATGACATCACCGGTAAGTTGGTTTTCGTTAAGAAAGTTTCAACTAACGCAGTTCGCGAATACGTTGACTTTTCACAGACTTCCATTCATTCCGGAGTGTATCTACTCCGCATCATGAATGGTTCCGAGCCGATCGAACACAAACAGATTGTTGTAGGCGGCCGCTAATCAAGTCTCCATACTTAGCAATCATTTAACCCTGATTGTATAAAAAAATCCCATAGCTTCCAAAAGCTATGGGATTTTTTTTGTGTCCCTCAAGCACGACATTTGAAGCATGAGTGCTTCAAATCTATATTACGGATCAAACACCACTTGAAGGTCATCGATAGGAAGCCTATGGCTTCCATGCAAAAAACAAAATATTGATTATTACGTGGAAGCCATAAGCTTCCTGACATGATTGGTTACCAGCGACATAATCCGATATATTGTTTTGAAGGGTAGACCCTTCAAACGTCGATCTTTTTAAGATCGACGCATTATAACGTCATTGCTTCCCGCACAATCCGCTCCTGATTCTCATCATGCAGTTTCTTAAAGCCGGTAGCCGGTGATGCACTGATCCGCCGGGCTATTGATCTGAAGCCAAACTCAGGCAGCTTGGAGTTGATGTACGTCCAGGCTCCCATGTTCCCTGGTTCTTCTTGCACCCAGACTTTTTCAGCTCCCGGATATTTAGCGACAATTTCTTCCAACTGTGGTTTGTGCAACGGATATAACTGCTCAAGACGTACTATTGATATATCCTGCACATTGTTCTTGTCACGATAGTCGACGAGATCGTAGTAGATTTTCCCACTGCAAAAGACGAGGCGCTTGATTTTCTTAGCCTGCGCCGGCGTATGCTGCTCGCTAATGACGGGCTTGAATTTTGTTCCTGTCTCCAGTTCAGTGATTGGTGAAATACATGCAGGATGACGCAATAAAGATTTAGGGGACATCACCACAAGCGGCTTCCTGAAATTCCAGGTCATTTGCCTGCGTAGCAGATGAAAGAAGTTAGCAGGTGTTGTTACATTACAAATCACCATATTACCATCACCACAAGCTTGCAGGAATCGCTCCAGACGCGCACTTGAGTGTTCCGGACCTTGTCCCTCGTAGCCATGCGGTAAAAGCATCACCAGTCCGGTCATTCGGTGCCACTTACTTTCCGCAGCACTGATATACTGATCCACGATAGTCTGGGCGCCGTTGAAGAAATCTCCAAACTGCGCTTCCCAGATGATCATATGATCGGGACTCGACAAGGAATATCCATATTCAAATCCGAGGACTGCAAATTCGGATAGCAGTGAATTGTAAATCATAAACTTACCCTGCTTCGGAGCCAGGTAGTTGAGGCGGTTGTAGGACGTGTAGTTCTCCGTATCATAAATCACTGCATGACGATGAGAGAAGGTACCACGCTTGACGTCCTGGCCACTCATTCGCACATTCCTTCCTTCGGTTAGCAGACTACCATAAGCCAGTAATTCTCCCAGACCCCAATCGATGTTTCCATCTTCAATCAGCTTCTGCTTTGACTTGTTGATTCTCGTGATCTTGCTCAAGGGTTGAAATCCTTCCGGTAATCTGTGCAGACCATCCAATAGATTTTTGATTTGTTTGCCTTCAATTCCGGTTTTCGGAATCGTCAGCATGTCTTCAAGTGTGGCATGTTTTTTCAATTGCCGCCATGCGATTTCCGGTTCCTGGTATTGATAAGGAAGCATCTTTTCCTTGACCATTTCAAGCCGTTGTTGCAATGCATTCCAATACGTCTTTTCCAGATCTTCCGCCAGCTTTATTTCTACGTCCTGTCGACCGGTGAGTTTCGTGATATATAATTCACGCGGATTCGGATGCACACTGATTTTATCATACATCTCTGGTTGTGTAAACTGCGGATCGTCACCTTCGTTGTGACCATGCCGGCGATAACACACCATATCTATAAACACATCGCTATTGAATTTCTGACGGTACTCTGTTGCCAGGCGTGATGCAAATACTACCGCTTCCGGATTGTCTCCATTGACATGAAATACGGGGGCTTGTACCAGGTTGGCAGCTGCGGTACTATAAGTTGACGAGCGCGCATCATCAAAATCAGTAGTAAATCCTATCTGGTTGTTGATCACAAAATGGACAGTACCACCGGTATAATAACCTTCAAGCTGGGACATCTGCACGGTCTCGTACACGACTCCCTGTCCTGCAACGGCAGCATCGCCATGGATGAGGATAGGCATGATCCTGTCATAGTCTGAGCCATACAAGAGATCAGCTTTGGCACGTGAAAAACCTTCAACAACAGGATTCACCGATTCGAGATGTGAAGGATTAGGGACGAGTTTAAGGTGCAGGGTTTTTCCTGCAGGACCCTCTACCTGGGAAGAAAATCCCAGATGATATTTCACATCACCATCTCCGAAGCTCTGCTCGGGATTCATGTTGCCTTCAAACTCATTGAATATCTGTTCGTAGGTCTTGCCCAGGATATTGGCCAGAACATTCAACCGCCCTCTGTGCGCCATCCCGAAAATGAACTCCTCCACACCCATTGCAGCACCAAGCTGAATGATGGCATCCAGAGCCGGAATAGTCGTTTCTCCACCTTCCAGCGAAAATCTTTTCTGACCTACATACTTGGTATGCAGGAAACGTTCGAACACCACAGCGCCATTCAGTTTTTCCAGAATCCGTTTTTTCGAAGGAAGGTCTAGTCCATAGTCGTCGCTGACACCCAGACCGGGCCTTCTTTCAATCCGCTCTTTCAGCCACATCCGTTTTTCACGGTTTTCAATGTGGGCGAATTCGAAGCCGATATCACCACAATATATTAATCTAAGGTGTTGAAGGATAGCATCAAGTGTGGACTCCGGCATCCCGATTTCCATACCAGCCTGAAACACTTTACCCAGATCATCTTCTGAAAGATGGTAATCTGCCAGGTCGAGGTGGGGCCGCCTGTCCCTGCGCTGGCGAATCGGATTGGTGGTACTCAACAAATGCCCCCTGTTGCGAAATCCATGTATAATAGACATCACGCCAAATTCCTTGATGGCATCTGACAGGGGCGCAATAGCAGGAGCTGATCCTGCGGATTGTCCATTTCCCTGGTGACCGAATTCGAAGCCTTCAAAAAACAGGCGCCAACCCTGATCTACGCTCGAGGGATCCTGTTGAAAAGACTTGTATAAGGAATCAATATATTGGGGATGGGCATTAAATATGTGGCTATAATCTTTCATGCTGAGTTATTCTATCTACAAAAGGTAAAATTAAGTAGTTTTAGTGGAAGCATTGAAAACACCCAAAGTGGCAGTACGGTTGTCAGTCACTTCATTTTACAAGATCAATCAGTGTATAAAGTCTTTGACAGGATTTTCTGTCCTGATAGGGAGTAAAATTTATTTTCTCATTTTTTTAAATCATACCAACTATGAAAAAAACTAGACTTTGGCTTTTGTTTGTCATTATTACCTATGGAGGTTGGGTTAATGCTCAATTTATGGCTTCAGGCACCATCACAGATATCGATGGAAATCCTATTGTGGGTGCCACTGTTATCATAAAAGGCACCAATATCGGTACAGTTTCCAATCTGGATGGTAATTACCAGCTTGACATACCAACTCAATCCGCATTACTTGAGTTTTCGTACTTGGGGTACAGTACCACAACGTTCAGTGTTGCACCCGGCGAAGACATTGCCAATGTTGTCCTCAGTGAAGATGTCACAAGGATGGAAGAAGTCGTGATCTCCGGACTTGCTACAAGTGTAAAACGTAGTAATCTGGCAAATTCAGTGGAGTCCATTTCAGCTTCTGAATTGACCGGTATTACTGTGCCGACGAACACACAGGCCGCATTGTATGGCAAGTTTAAGGGTGTCAATATCAGTGCCAATTCCGGGGCTCCCGGAGGTGGTATGTCTTTCAAGCTCAGAGGAACTACCTCGATCAGTGGTTCTTCCCAACCGCTCTTTATTATTGACGGTATCTGGCTGGACAATTCTTCTATTCCAGCTGGTCTCAACATCGTCTCTAAAGCACAAGGGGGTGGAGGAACATCAAATCAGGATAACCCATCCAACCGTCTCGCCGATATTGATCCATATGATATTGAAAAGATAGAAGTTCTCAAAGGAGCTTCTGCTGCAGCTATTTATGGATCTCGGGCTGCTGGTGGGGTCGTGATTATAACTACTAAAAAGGGAAAGTCCGGGAAAACGGTAGTTCGTCTCTCGCAATCTATAGGATTTACCAACATGCTCCGTCCCCAAGGTGTCAGGCAATGGACGGAGGAGAGAGTATTGGGTTCCAATTTTGCATCTTCAATAGATCTGTATAGAAGTGCAGTAGCCAATGACCAACTGCATGATTATGAAGATGAATTATTTGGAAACACAGGTAGCATGTACAATACCCGCTTGTCCATCAGTGGTGGTAGTGATCGTACTCAGTTTTTTATAGGTGGAACTTATAAAGACGAGGAAGGAATTGTACAAAATACCGGGTTTTCAAAACAAGCGGCCAGGATCAACCTCAATCATAAGTTGAATGATAAAATCGACCTGGCTGTATCGACTAATTATGTTCATTCATCTTCGGATCGTGGATTTTTCAATAATGATAATTCCGGCACCACAATGGGTGTCTCGCTGACATCTACTCCCTCCTTTGCACAAATCAGTGCAGACGAAAACGGTAATTTTCCAAATAATGATTTTGCCGCCTCCAACTTTCTGGAGACTGCCGCCAAAATCACCAACAATGAAGATATCAACCGTTTCATCGGAGGCGGTTCAGTTTCTGCCAAATTATTTACGGCTGAGCGTCAGGACCTGAAGGTGATCATCAATGGAGGTATCGATTACTATACGCTCAATACAACAGCTATCTTTCCTAACAGCCTCCAATTTCAAAGTAATGGAAATGGACTGAATGGCGTTTCTATTCAGGCGTTCACCAAAAACCTGAATACTAATATTTCAGCGTTTCTGTTATACTCCTTATATGGAGCAAATGGATTGTCATCTCGCACCCAGTTTGGTATTTCACAGGCTGATTTTGACAGAAACACGATTCTTGGCGAGGCCTCCAATCTGATCGGATCACAAACCAACCTTGATCAATCCGGGACACGCGATATCACACAGACCCGTTTAATTCAGCATGACAAAGGATTCTTTGTTCAGGAAGAGTTGAATTACCAGGACAAGTTTATAGCCACAATCGGACTTCGTGGGGATAAATCATCTAATAATGGCGATGTCAACAAACTTTATTATTATCCTAAGGCATCACTCGCGGTCAATCTGCATGAGATTATGAACAATGCAATTGATCAGTTTAGCTTACTTAAACTCAGAGTAGCCTATGGTCAATCCGGCAACTTTGCGAATTTTGGCTCGAAGTACACTTCGTTTGTCAGTGGGATCATCGATGCTAATCCAGGTATTGAAGTCGATGACTTACTCGGCAACTCTAATGTGGCTCCGGAGCGTCAGACAGAACTTGAGTTTGGATTTGATGTTGGTGCTTTACAAAATCGATTGTTGTTTGATTTTACGTACTACATCAAATCAGTGGATGACCTCTTGTTGGAGGCTGATATTCCTTGGTCTTCAGGTTTTATTTCTGTTGTGACGAATGCAGCTTCGCTTGAGAATAAAGGATTTGAAATCGGAGTTGATTATCAGGTTATTCAGACTAAGGATTTGCAATGGAATACTCGTTTGAGCTGGTGGACGAATACAGCCAAAGTGACTGAGCTTTTGGTGCCTTCGTTTACAACCGGAGGATTTGCTGATTTCCTCGGGCAGTTTAGGATTAAAGAAGGCCATAGTCCAACAGAAATCATTGGTGTAGGTGGTACCCCGGATGAAGACGGTCTGACGGTTTTTGGTGATGCTGAGCCAGATTTTCAAATGTCCTGGATGAATACATTAACATGGAAAAGATTTGATTTATCATTCTTGTTCCATTGGAAATCCGGTGGCGAGGCGATCAATCTGTCTACTCTTCTTTTTGACCTTGGGGGGACAACACATGACTATGATGATATAGATCTTGATCCTGATAAGCTTATGGGTAATGGCCCATACCGGGTTTCCCAGATTGGTGTCAACAGCGATGTGATGATTGAAGATGCCTCTTACCTGAGGCTGAGGGAAATTGGATTGTACTATACTTTCCCTGACAAAGTATTGGGGGACATAGGGCTCAAACTCGGTTTTTCAGGCACTAATCTGATCAATGTCTTTTCTTACAACAGTTATGATCCTGAAGTATCAAATTTTGGATCTGATGGCCTTTCTTCTCAGGTGGAAGTAAATCCATTCCCGTCATCCAAGCGATTCGATTTCCACATCATGGCTGAATTCTAATTTAATGACACATTTAAAAATCAAAATGATGAAGAATTATATATTGTATTTCAGGCCTTCATGGCTACTATTTCTGGCAGTCATCTTTATTGGATTTTCTGCTTGTGAAATAGACGAAATTGAAGACCCTAACGGACCCAGTCTTTCGGGCGTGATCAATAATGCATCACGTAGTGATCTCCAACTCGTGGTGACGGGTACGGAATCACTCTTAAGAAAGGAGATCAATTTTTACTACTTTACTTCGGGTATCGTAGGTCGGGATGTTTATCTTTTTACATCTGCTGATCCACGCTATACGGGTGAGCTACTCGGGCGTGACCAGTCTGTTTTGGACAATGCAGGTTTCTATGGCACCCGACCTTATTCCGGACGGTACGCCACGGTCAAAAACACCAATGTGCTACTTGAGGCTGTTGCCAACAATGCCAACAGACTTAGCCTTACCACAGCAGAAGTCAACGGATATAATGGTTTTGCCCATGCCATCCAGGCTTATGAAATGCTCATGGCGCTCAATCTGCAGTTTCTGAACGGCATTCGTGTAGATGTAGCAGACCCTTTCAACCTTGGACTCTTTCTGACATATGAGGAATCACTTGCTGCGCTTGCAGGTATTTTAGCAACAGCCTCTAATGAATTGGCTAATGCGGGGGCCGACTTTCCGTTTACATTATCCTCTGGATTTGCAGGCTTTGATACGCCAGCTACCTTCAGACAATTTGTAAAAGGATTGGAAGCCCGGATTGCGATTTACCAAGGCAATAAAACAGCTGCAGCAAGTTTTCTCGGAGAATCTTTCCTTGATGTTGCAGGTGATTTGTATGCAGGACCTTTTCGTCCGTATTCGACAGCAAGTGGTGAATTGGTGAATGAAGTATTCAGAGTACCCAATCAGTCGGAGGCACTGGTCGCTCATCCTTCTTATACTGAAGACATAGAAGCAGGTGATGACAGGATATCAAAAGTAGCGCCGAGGGATACCCTTAAACTGGATGACCTGACCGCAACGTATGATTGTATCGTATATCCATCGCTCTCCGCTCCTATCTGGCTGATAAGAAACGAAGAGCTCATCCTGATACGTGCAGAAGCAAGGATAGGCAGCAATAATGCAGGCGCGACAGAAGATCTCAATGTGATCCGCCAGGCTCATGGTTTGGGTGATTACAGTGGCGCAACGGATGATGCTTCCCTGATCGATGAGATGTTGAAACAGCGGCGATTTTCACTGTACGCAGAAGGACATCGATGGGTCGATATGAGAAGGTATGGCCGGTTGAGTCAATTACCTATTGATAGGGTTGATGATGATGTATGGCAGGAAATGCCACGACCAGTGACAGAGGATGAATAATAAAAAATGTAAAAAAAGGGGCTCCAATTGGAGCCCCTTTTTTTACATTTTCTTTTCCATTTGCGATAGTTTCCGCTGCATATCCAGCACTGTTTCCTGCAGCCAGTCCGCCTTTTGCTGACGGGCATCTGAAAACACAATGTGGGCATGATACCGCCAGATCTCCCGGATATCCTGATAGGATATGGTATAAGGTGAATACACATCATTGTCTGAAATGGCCGTAATGTGATGATCGGCTATGTGATTCTTGATCCGTTTATAGACGATGCCATCCTTTTCGGTCACGATGATATAGGTTTTATCATCTTTAAGGTCTTTCAGGGATTCTACATATTTGGAGATGACCAGGGAACCTGAAGGCATGGGCAGCATGGAATCACCATGAATTTCAAAGGCGCGGTAACTGCCGGTTGGCAGGTTAGGGATATACATTTTTGGTAACTCGCTGATAAACTCAGGGTCCTGGAAACCATCCAGGTAGCCTGCTTCGGCCTTCGAGTATACCAGTTCAATATTTTGTCTTTGATCCTGGTCCATCGTGATAGCCAGTACACGCAAGGTATCGGCGCGGGCGATCTCCAATTCATCAAAATCAATCCGTTGATTCAGTAACCGGTCAATAGTCTGGTGGAAGAAGATGGAGATCTTCTGTAGCATATTGATATTGGGCTCTACTTTGCCGAGTTCGTAACCGCTCCAGGTCGTCCGTGGTATTTCAAGCAG
>JANNSS010000084.1:0-29851 GCA_031402955.1 Saprospiraceae bacterium | reverse complement strand
GCAACTATGTTTTCGCCCCTAAGCGCATTGATATGGTTTTCTCCTCGACCGCCACAACCTATAAATGCGATATTGAGTTTGTCACTTGGAGACTTATATCCCCTTCCGAGCACATGACGCGGTAGGATCATAAAGCCGGCGGCTGTGAGGGCTGTATTTTGAACAAATGATCTGCGTGATGATCGTTTCATGGCTGAGGATGATTAGGTCATGAAGTTAAGAAAATCGCGACATTCGATCCTGATAGCTATCGGGATATGGAATTTTACACCTACATCTTACAATCCAAAACTTTACGGAATTATTCTCATTCAACCAGGTAAGCCTTTTTTACGTAATCCAAACCCGGATACGCCTGCATAAACCCATTGCGATCCGAATACATGCGTCCTGTCTCTTGCATAAGGTCGTCCCCATATACATCAAAAAGTTTTTCCACTACATCCATACCATGTATTACTTCACCTAGTGGCGGATATCCCCGAACACCAAGGTGCTCCGTGGTATCAAGTCTGGTGTTGTCCGCAAGATTAATGAAAAGGTCACTCCCACGATTATCCTTTCCCGCTCTTGCAAAAGTCATCGTGCCCCGTTTATTGGACTGGAGCACAGGTTCATCCGGCACAGGGTAGGCCATCCATTGTGAAGTGAGCACGCGATTCGAACTACCAAACTGAGCAACATAATCCGCAGTGACCCTGTAGAAAATGGCATAGTCAAAGTATTTATGTTTTACCAATTGATACAGCCGATCAGCCGCCCGGGGCGACCACGCAGCATAAATACGAATATCAAAATCACCTTTGGTAGTTTCAAACCGGAGGGTGAATTCTGCGGGGGCTTTTTCTTTTGGGTACGCAGGATCAAATGTTTTGCCATGGCATCCAAGGATCAGTATTCCTGTCACAATGAGCAGAAAACAGGATAGGGGACAATTATCTTTTATCATAAGCCAACGGATGGAAAAACGAAAAACGCCCATCTTCAGCGATAGCTGCAGAATCAATAACCAGACCTAGGTAATCAGCGGCTATTTCATTTAAATGCCGGGGCTTCACCAGATAAACAATGGGTTTCCAGTTGTCATCAGTTTCAATGTGCCCCGAGAGTGGATAAGTTGGCTGAGCTTTACATGAAGGTACAGTCATCGCCAGGCTCAAAGCCATCAACGACAGGAGAGGGAACAGAAATTTCATCACCTTATTTTTTACAGACTAAATTGATGTAGCCGCCATGCAAAATTAGAGGTTATGTAAGTCAGATTTCAAATGAATAAGACTTTTCATGAAATGAAAAGTCTTACCTAACGCCTATCAAAACGAAGTTTAGATAGAGTCTGAAAACTGATGGCTGATAGCTGATGGCTATTTAGAACCGGATAATCCCCTTTGCCCGGAGATAATCTGAAACCCTTGTCTCTTTACCTCCTACACGGTCAACAGCATTCTGGAGTTGTTCACGGGTAATGTTCCATTTGCTGATCCAGTAACTGACATCTTCAGAGATATTCATATTGATCATTTTTCTGGTCACTCCACCAGATGTATTTATATTTTCTGACATAAGTAAAAAGGGAAATGTTGAACCACAATTTACGTATATGTTCTGAAAATCAGGGTTTTAGTTTTGTATTCCGGATGTTAACACCCATTGGCAGGAAGCTATTAGCTTAAGGCTTAACGGGTTAAAGAATTATTAAATACGAGCATTCTGCGTGTCAGCATCGTCAGTTACTCGCAAATTTCAGACCTTTATGCGCAACGTGAAGAAGTTTCTCATCATTACTTACTATTGGCCACCTGCCGGCGGCGCCGGTGTCATGCGTTGGGCCAAGATGACAAAATACATTTCACAGTATGGATGGGCGCCAGTGGTATACACGCCATCTGATGGCGAAACAGGTGTGCATGACGATAGCTTGCTCCATGAAATTCCTGCAAGTACAACCGTTGTTAAAACACCCATTTGGGAACCTTACGATTTATATAAAGCCTTCCTTGGACGCAAAAAAAAAGATAAGCTTTACTCAGGTTTTATCAATGAAAAGAAGAAGGCATCTATTGCTCAGAAAATTTCAGTTTTCATACGCGGCAACTTTTTTATTCCGGATGCCCGCATGTTCTGGATCAAGCCCTCCGCAAAGTTTTTAAAAAAGTACCTCGCCGAAAATCCAGTGGACGCCATTATCTCTACAGGTCCTCCGCACAGCATGCATCTCATCGCTGAAAAGGTACATCGCGCCACAGGTATCCCTTGGATAGCAGACTTTCGTGACCCCTGGACCAATATTGATTTCTACAAGGATCTTCGACTCACCTCATGGGCGGACAGAAAGCACCAGCGGCTTGAATTGAAGGTTCTCAAAAATGCGAGTAAAGTTGTGACGGTAACGTGGCGATCCAGAGATGAGTTCAAGGCGTTGTGTGGAAGGGACGATATTGTTGTCATTCCTAATGGTTTTGATGATGCAGATTTTCCTGTTGACCTCCGGGGACCTTTGGACAAGGATTTTACAATTGTCCACATCGGATCGATGAATAAGGACCGTAATCCGGAAGTGTTGTGGAAAGCTACTCAAAAAGCACTTGCAGCATCACCGGACTTAAAATCAAAATTGAAAATACGACTGGTAGGCCCTGTAGATTTTTCTGTCCGGTCATCGGTCGAACAATATGACCTCCAGGTATACACGGAGTTTGTCGAATTTATACCGCATGATGAAGCTGTCAAGCTGCAACAGCAGTCACAGATCAACCTATTGGTGATCAACAATTCACCCAATTCACGCACGATTATTCCAGGTAAACTTTATGAATACCTGGGCTCCGGCAGACCGCTATTAGCAATTGGTCCGAAAGACAGCGACTCCGCCAAAGTCATAGAGATGACAAAGGGTGGAGTAGTGCATGAATACGATGATGTTGAAGGTTTGAAAAAAAGAATCCTCGAATATTTCGATCTCTATAGAACGGGTCAATTAAATGGCAACGCCGAAGGTACCCAACAATTCACCCGCAAACATCTCGCCAGTGAGTATGCAAGAGTACTGAATTCTCTCACAAAATAGTCAATGGTTAGTTTCGCACGGAGGTCACGGAGTGCACGGAGAAAATGATACCAATAATTGTTCCTTGCCTGCCGCCGTGAGGCTGCTGAAACTGATTTAAGATTAGTTCTTGTTTTATATGCTTCGACAGCCGTAGCCAGGAAGCTACTAATATTATTGTCTTTTTCTTACAAACATGGGAGATACGTCTTAACGGTATTTCTTGCGTATTCCAATAACCAAATCATATCCAATTTCATCGGTCGTTGCGTGTAGTCGAAACGACTACCCAACCGGATGCCTAAGTTTCTTCTCAATATCCTTCACTGTCCGTTTAAATTCAGCATCTGTGTCAATCATATCATTGACGGCCCGTACGCTGTAGATCACCGTACTGTGATCTCTTCCGCCGAAGCTGTCACCGATAGCCTTAAGCGAATGGTTGGTGATGTTTTTCGCAAAGTACATGGACAACTGGCGTGCCAGTACGATGTTCCTTTTGCGGGTCTGTGATTTGAGTTTTTCGATAGGTACCTCGTAGTGATCTGCCACACATTTCTTGATGTGGTCAAGGGTGATGACAGATCCGGTATTGATGACGACATTGTAGATGACTTTCTGTGCGAGGTCGAGATCAATCTCTTTTCGGGTCAGCGATGCATGCGCGATCAGGTTAACGATCACACCTTCGAGTTCCCGGATATTGTGGCGGATATTATCGCAGATATAGTGCTTGACTTCAGGAGAAAAACTAATGCCTGCAACACTTGATTTGTGTTCGAGGATTGCCATCATTGTTTCATAATCGGGTGCCTGCAGATCTGCCGACAAGCCCCATTTAAAACGACTGATCAAGCGTTCTTCCATGCCCTGTAAATCTTTGGGAGCACGGTCAGA
Organism: Saprospiraceae bacterium; assembly: GCA_031402955.1. Taxonomy (GTDB): domain Bacteria; phylum Bacteroidota; class Bacteroidia; order Chitinophagales; family Saprospiraceae; genus Opimibacter. The sequence goes on along the minus strand of JANNSS010000084.1, from coordinate 25,908 downwards.
AGTCAGTACAATCTGATTGCCACTCTGATGCAATTGATTGAAGATGTGGAAGAAGATCTCCTGGGTTTTTTGCTTGCCGGCAAGAAACTGGATGTCATCGATGATCAACACATTCACCAGCTGGTAGAAGTTGGTGAAATCACTGACTGCATTGTTTTTGATGGCTTCAATGATCTGATTGGTAAACTTCTCTGAGCTTACATAGAGCACTGTTTTGTCATCGCGTTGCTTGACGACTGAATTGCCAATAGCCTGGGCTATATGCGTCTTGCCTAATCCTACATCGCCAAACAGGAACAACGGATTGAAAGCCGTGCCACCCGGATTGTTTGCAATGGCTTCTGCCGCAGAACAAGCGAGACGATTGCAATCCCCTACAATGAGGTTTTCAAACGTATAGGACGTATTGAGTTGGGGGTCAATTTTGAGCCTTTTAATACCGGGTATGACAAACGGGTTACGAATGTCATTTTCAACTTCAGTGGCAGGAGTTGCCGCAGGTTGTTTACGCTTTCCGTTTTTTTGCCAGGGATCATCTTTTACGTAGTTATATTCAAGATTAGCTTTTGGACCCAGGGTTTGTCGAATAGATTTTCTGAGTACCTGGAGGTAATGTTCTTCCAGCCATTCAAAGAAAAATTTATTAGGTACCTGAAGGGTTAATGTATTTTCCTGCAAACGGATAGGTCGGATGGGTTCAAACCATGTTCTGAAACTCTGCTCACTGATCTCTTCACGAATCACGCTGAGACACCCATTCCATACTGCGTTGCAGTCCTGCACCATTATATCAGACATTCTATTAGGTTATTGAATGATCCCAAAAGCCTGACCGGCATATTGCTCCGGGGGGAGTCCTTGAGTCGGATGAGCTTTGATTTTCACGCTTGTTTCTACTTTCACTTTACTTCGGGATTGGACAAAGATGAAAAAAAAAATGATGGATGTTCAGTATGGCTCTCTTTTTTCCCGAATATCGTCAATATTGTTTTAAAGGCTTATAAAAGAAGATATTATACATTTATTTTTTGTCGTTTAATAAAGCATTGACTGTCAATTCATGATCTGTTAACCTGCCATTTTTACATCTACATTACGCTTCTTTAACCCAAATGCCTTCACATGTCACACATTTATTCCGCTTGTTCTTTTCAAAGGTTACGTCGATTTTACCTAAGCGGATGCCTGCCCAACCTACTTGATGTATGATTACGTTTTCACCTTCTTTGTTCCGATAGATGTCAGGTTTGTCCATAAAGGTATGCGTATGCCCACCGATAATGATATCGATGGATTTGCTGTTTTTGGCCAGTTGTATATCACTCACTTTAGCATGGTCATATTTATAACCGAGATGAGAAAGACAAATGACGATATCACACTGCTCATCATGTTTCAGAATATCCGCTTGTGCTGTTGCATAGGTAATTGGATCCAGATAGCGTGTTGTTCCATATAATGCTTGCGGTACCAAGCCATCCAATTCTATGCCCACTCCCGTTATCCCGATTTTAATATTTCCTTTTTGAAAAATACGACGTGGTACATATTTATCATGCAAGACAGTGTCGGAGAAATCATAGTTAGATATAATCGTTGGAAACGTTCCATGTTCACGCATCTGCTTTTCATAGTTTTCCATACCAGCGTCAAAATCATGATTGCCCATAGTCGTCGCATCATAGCCCATCTTACTCATGAGCTTGATGTCCAGTTCACCCAGGTAAAAATTAAAATAAGGAGTGCCCTGGAAAATGTCACCAGCATCTACTAAAAGCACATGCTCATTTTCCCTTCTTATTTTTTCAATCAAGGTGGCACGTCGCGCTGCACCACCCATGCCTGCATTTCTAGAACCATCTTCTGGAAATGGATCTATGCGGCTATGCACATCGTTCGTATGCAGAATGACAAGTCGGGTGATCTCCTCTTGACTCAGTCCCGATGCATTGATCCAGCCTGGTAGCATAAGCGCAGCGCCTGCACCCGCTGTTCTATGTAAAAAATTTCTCCGTGACCACATGATGAGTTGGTTTATTTCTGGATGGTAATTCTTCCGTCAATGGATGCACTGATCGTTTTGCCCGTTCTCGTGGATTCCTGCGCATATTCGATCAGGATATCTCTGATGAGTTTTGATGTCTGCACGCGAGATAATGAAATAAGCGCTTTCAATCCGTCACCTCCATTCGCCACATAATCCGGCATGGCAACTTTGTAGATTTGGGTTGAAACGATAGGTTGATTGTGAATGGTACAACTTTCAATTTTGTTATCCTTTATCACCATTCTGATTTCATTACTTACAGGCCATCCTTCCGAGGAAGCAATTTGCTGAAACAGGGTATCAAGAATAGCACCAGGAACGTCTACGATCACAAGCAGATTATCAAACGGACACAATTCATAGATTTCACCCCTGGTCAAAGGACCTGCAGAGATATAAGGAACTCTTAAACCACCATAATTAGATATGGCAAAGTCTACAGGATAACCTTCTTTTTTTGTTCCGGCTATCATGGCATCAGAATACCAGTTGCCTAATGTAGATTCAGGTTTCTTTTTGGTCATTTCCTGGCTGACAGTCCCGATGACTTCATTCATCTGCACATCCAGTGTAGATTTATAAGGTTCGATCATGTCCGTAATCCCTTCATCCGGAACAATGTCAGATTTGGAACTAACTGATTCATAACCGATATTGGTTTTGCTGATATGCTGTATACTGGTGCATCCTCCATAGATATAGGAGCTGAGCAGGGTAGCATAGAGGATTTTTCTTAAAGCCACAATGAAGATTCTGTTTTGATTGCTCTTTTCGCAATCTGTGAGGGTAAAGTGTTCTCAGCGGAAATCATATTCATCAGTTTATTAGCATAATCATCCGAACTGGCATCTGGGGCTAGCCCAACAGCTGCAATACCGATAAGATCCATAGTCTTATCTTTTGAAGTGATCAGAATGCTCCACAATTCTTCAGAAATATAAAGCTGTTGCGTCAGATTATGCTCATACTCTTGCTGGATGGCCAACAGAAGCGCAGCACTCAATGCATTCGAAGAGGTGCCAGGCGTTTTAAGTCTGAGGACCAGGTCCGGCAGTGAGATGCGCTCACAGAGCAACGTAAGTCTTTCAAATGCCTGTAGCCTAAGCGGCAGGGTTACCTGCAATTTTTCCCTTTTCGAATCCAATATCCGTAGTTGGGTCTGGTGCTGAAAGTAGAGCCTGAACATCAGGAACACTGCCAGTAAAACGACGATTGAGGGTATCGTCAATCCTAATATCAATTGCCACGTCATGAGGCAAAAATAGTAAAGGAGAAGCCAATTGACGTGGAAATTGATATGCCTGTATATTTTCCAGCTAATATTGAACCAGCTGATGGGTTGAGATGTTAAATGCCTGAAATCAGGGGGTTATTTATCTTTAGCCCCGATTAAACAGAATATTATGCCTGAAACCCTCATTTCTTCCCCTGTTAGCCTTACCTCTGGCGCGCTAGAGCAGCTCCTGCGGATCAGGATTGATCAGGGTGTTCCTGACCATTATGGCCTCCGGGTTGGTGTCAAGGGTGGCGGTTGTTCAGGTTTCTCTTACCTGTTAGGGTTTGATGAGCCAAAGGAACAGGATACTGTTTACGACTTTGAAGGAGTGAAGATCCTGATGGATAAAGCCCACGCCCTGTATCTTTTAGGTATGGAGGTGGATTGGCTTGATGGGCTCAATAACAGGGGATTTGTTTTCAACAATCCGAATGCCAAAGAAACCTGTGGTTGTGGTACATCTTTCTCTGCCTGATTTGTCAGATTTTAAGTCTCTTTTGTAGATTATCATCGACTATACCTCTCCATCCCGTGCTATTTTTGACAAAATTCTAAAACATCTCAATATGCGTTACATTTTTTCCCTTCTGGCCTTTGCCCTGGTCACCGGTTCATCTTTATATGGGCAGATGAACAAAATTTCATTCGAGGAATATACCCTTGACAATGGACTACATGTGATCCTCCATCAGGACAAATCCACTCCAATTGTTGCAGTCTCTGTGATGTACCACGTTGGTTCAAAAAACGAAAACCCTGATCGTACAGGATTTGCTCACTTTTTTGAACATCTGATGTTTGAAGGTAGTGCCAACATCGATCGCGGTGAGTTTGATGATTATGTCCAGAATGCTGGGGGTACGCTCAATGCAAACACCACATTTGACAGGACCTATTATTTCGAAGTCCTTCCGAGTAATCAACTCGGCCTTGGTCTCTGGCTCGAATCTGAGCGCATGCTGCATGCCCGCGTCGACCAGAAAGGAATTGAAACCCAACGCGAAGTTGTTAAAGAGGAACGTCGCCAGCGTATCGACAACCAGCCTTATGGCTCAATCCTTGAAGAAACGTTCAAGAGAAGTTATTCAGTGCATCCGTACAAATGGCCTGTCATCGGATCGATGAAACACCTCGAAGCTGCTGAAGAGAAAGATTACAAGCAGTTCTATACAGATTTTTATGTCCCAAACAATGCTGTATTGTCTATCGCCGGTGATATTGATTTTGAGGAGGCTAAAATGTATATTAATAAATACTTCGCCGGCATTCCAAAATCAGCCAATGCGGTGTATCGCCCAAGAGTTGTTGAGCCAGCATTGATGGCCGAAATCAGAGATACCATCTACGACAACATCCAGTTACCGGCAGTTATCCAGGCCTACCGGATTCCAGCACAGGGCACTAAGGATTATTACGCAGTTGATATGGTATCAAGGATCTTATCTTCCGGCGAAAGCTCAAGATTGTACAGAGCACTGGTGGATGAGCAGCAAAAAGCACTCTTTGTAGGCAACTTCCCGTTAGCACTCGAAGATCCGGGTGTATCGCTTTCATTTGGCATCACCAATATGGGTGTCGATGTGTACGAACTCGAACTGGCCATAGATGCTGAGGTGAATAAAGTACAAAATGAACTGATCACTGAAACCGAATTTGAAAAACTTCGCAACCAGATTGAATCAGAATATGTCACCAGCAATAGCCGCGTAGCTGGAATCGCAGAAAGCCTCGCAACGTACTATATGTTTTTTGGAGATGCTAACCTCATCAACAATGAAATTGACAGGTACCTCGCTGTGACACGTGAGGATATCCAGGCTGCTGCTAAAAAGTACCTGGTTAAAAACAATAGGGTTACCCTGCATTATCTTCCAAAATCACTGGAGTCTAAATCCTGATCAGAAACCATTCCTACCAATCAAAAAATAGTAATCAAATGAATTATATAAAATCACTTTTAATACTGGTCATCGCAGGGATGGCAGCTTGTGCACCTAAGGTCGCCAAGGAAACGACCACTGCGACTACGCCATCAGGAGATTTTCGGTCGATGGCCCCAACAGCGGGACCAGCACGACCTGTGAAGATCGGAACCTCGAATCAGTTTACACTCGCTAATGGATTAAAGGTCATCGTGGTTGAAAATCACAAGCTGCCACAGATTTCTTATCAGTTGACCATCGACCGCGATGAGATGATGGAAAAAGAGAAGTCTGGACTTGCAAATATTTCAGGAAGTCTTCTGGCTACAGGTACAATAAAGAATTCTAAAGCCGAGATAGACGAAGCTGTGGATTATATCGGTGCTAACCTGTCTACAGGTTCTACTGGTGGATTTGCTTCCTCCCTCACTAAGCATACAGATAAGATTCTTTCACTATTCTCAGATGTGATCCTCAAGCCTGCTTTTCCTGAAGCAGAATTTGATAAGATCAAAACTCAAACGCTGTCAGGATTACAGACCGGGAAGGACGATCCAAATGCGATCTCCGGAAATGTATCCAGCGCGTTGACATATGGTACTGCCCATCCGTATGGTGAAATCACCAATGAGAGCACAGTTTCAAACATCAGCCTGGAGGATTGTAAGAATTATTATAATACATATTTCAAACCTGGAAGTGCTTACCTCGTCATCGTAGGTGATATCACACCGGAAGCAGCCAAGGCTAAAGCTGAGAAATATTTTGGCAGCTGGCCTGCAGGTAAAACACCGGAATATGATTATGCTTTCCCAAAAGGTGTTGATAATACCTCGGTCGCATTTGTTGATAAGTCCGGTGCAGTTCAATCTGTCATCAATATCACCTATGCATTGGATATGAAACCCGGAGCTCCGGATGTCATTCCTGCCCGTGTCATGAATACAATTCTGGGAAGTGGCTTTTCAGGAAGATTATTTAAAAACCTGAGAGAAGATAAAGCCTATACGTATGGAGCTTATTCCTCACTTGATGATGATGAACTCGTTGGAAATTTTTCTGCCAATGCAAGTGTACGGAATGAAGTGACGGATAGTGCCATTACTCAGTTTTTCCTCGAATTGGACAAATTGAAAAATGAGCCTGTCACCCAGGAGGAACTGGATCTGGCCAAGAGTTTTATCGCAGGTGGATTTGCCCGCTCGCTTGAAAGCCCACAGACTGTTGCAGGATTTGCCCTCAATATTGATATGTATAAATTACCTGCTGACTATTACGAAACGTATCTCCAGAGACTTGCTGCTGTGACGATTGATGATGTATCCCGCGTCGCTAAGAAATATATCACTCCTTCAAAAGCAAGGATCGTTATAGTTGGCAACAAGGATGAAGTCATGAACAAACTCACCTCTTTCGATAAGGAAGACGGAAAGATCCAGTTGTATGATATTTATGCTAATCCTCGCAAAGATGAATCCAGTTCAGCTGTTGATATTACTGCCACTGACCTTGTGGAAAAATACCTCACCGCGTTAGGGGGTCGTCAAAAACTTGATGCAGTTAAATCATTGGATCAAACCTACACGATGGACATGATGGGCACCTCTATTACTTCCAGAGTCGTCCAGGATGCAGGTAAGTTCTCTATGATCATGACAACCCAGGGAATGACTGTTATGAAGCAGGTATATGATGGTGAGAAGGGTGTGATAGAACAAATGGGTCAGCAAGCCCCTATTGAAGGGTCAGACCTTGAATCCATGAAAGAACAATCAGTACTTTTTGTAGAGCGCAATTACAATACGGAAGGTTACACCACAGAAGTAAAAGGCACTGAAGATGTCAACGGTAAAGCATGCTACAAGTTGCTCGTGACCAAACCATCCGGAACAAAGAGCACCGAATATTATGAACAGTCTACCAATCTGAAAATTAAGGAAATTCAGACTGCTATATCCCAGGGCCAGACTTCCGTCACGACCTTTGAGTATGCTGATTATAAAGTGGTCGATGGTATCAATATCCCACACACCGTAACGCTGAGCGGCCCTATGCCTACACCAATTGTTATGAAGGCTGCCACCATCAAGGTCAATGCCGAAGTAGATCCTTCTTTGTTTAAAATCTGATTTGCTTTCACCTTTTATAGGATTGATTGATTTAATTAGTTTATAGTAAAAACAGGGGTTCAAAATATTGAACCCCTGTTTTTTTTACGCATTTCGCCCCTTAGCCTTAGCCTTAGCCTCCGCCTTTTCTCATAAACGTCTACCTTTAGACCATGATACAAGTATTCGTCACCGGAGGTACATTCGATAAGCAGTACAATTATATCACCGGTCAATTATATTTTGAGGGTACACATCTCAAAGAAATGTTTGAACGAGGCCGCTGTTCCCTGGATATCGATGTCAAGACATTGATGATGGTTGATAGCCTCGAAATGACCGAAGAGGATAGAGGTATTATCGTGCATAATTGCACCAGAGCCAAACTAGACAAGATACTCATCACCCATGGCACTGACCGGATGGTGGAAACGGCAAAAGAGCTGGCTGCAGCAAATATTGATAAAACGATCGTCCTCACAGGGGCTATGATTCCATACGCTTTCGGGACTTCTTCAGATGGATTTTTCAACCTGGGCAGTGCCCTTGCCTTCGTACAAGTGATGCCCCCGGGGGTCTACATTGCTATGAATGGGCGATGTTTCACCTGGGATAAAGTCAGGAAAAACAGGAGCACCGGCCTGTTTGAAGCTCTTTAAACCACGGATTTCAGTATCTTTTCAGGCCTTTCTTACCTTATCATATTGCCCAATAAGGATATAAGCTATCATATATTAAAATATCATTATATCTTTATACTTGTTATTTAACCTTTCTGTTATGAAACTGTCACATCTACACAAGCTTTTAGGTATAGGAATGCTCATTTCGTTGAGCCTTAGTTTAACCGCTCAGAAACTTCCGGTAGGCGTGAGTTTCAAAAGGCTATTTCTGGATTACCAGACGCTGAACGGCGGAGATTTCGGTGCGTTCCAGGACTATCGCGATGGTTTTGAATTTGGTTTTCATGCCCCGCTTTCAAAACACTTCATGGTCAATATCCCTGTAAAGATCGGATTGAGCAATAAGACAGAAGAACTGGTGAATACCTCCATCATCGGGCTCGATTTGCAGATGCATTATTACCCGCTGAGTAATCCAAAGATTTTCAGCCCGTACCTTCTTGCAGGCGCCGGTGGTGTTTATCAAGGCATGGATAGTTTCAATGTACAGACTCCGGTGGGTATTGGTCTTGATATCAAGATTGCTAAAAACGCATATTTCAATGTCCAATCTGAATACCGCTGGAGCAATGCCGAAAACAATTCCAATTTCAATCATGGAATAGGATTTAAATACTTTTTTGGAAGAAAGGAAATTGATACTGTTGTAATAATACCTGTACTGGATATTCCGGATATGGATACCGATATGGATGGAATATTTGATAAGGAAGATATATGTCCAACAGTCGCAGGTTTTGCGGTATTCAGAGGATGTCCTGACTCAGATGGGGATGGTGTGGAAGATTCCCGTGATGATTGTCCAGTGATTGCTGGCTTGCTTGAGTTTAATGGCTGTCCTGATTCAGATGGTGATGGTATAAAGGATGGAGTTGATTTGTGTCCTACAGTGCCAGGAGTTGCTGCTTTCAATGGTTGCCCGGATACAGACGGCGATGGTATTGAAGATGCACTCGACAAATGCCCCACCTTTGCAGGAATTTCTGCTTTCCAGGGATGTCCGGATACAGATATGGATGGCACGGAAGACAGCAAGGATAAATGCCCTAAAACATACGGACCTATTTCCAACGCAGGATGTCCGGTGATAGAAACCGCTGACAAGGAAATATTGACATTTGCCATGAAGGCTGTACAGTTTCAGCTAGGCAAAGCCACACTGGTCCCTGAAAGTTATGGTGTGCTCAACCAGATCGTGAGTATCATGAATAAGTATCCTGATTATAAACTCAGTATCGATGGCCATACCGACAACACCGGCACCGCAGAAGTCAACAGGAAGCTTTCTGAAAACAGGGCTAAAGCCTGCTACGATTATCTGGCCAGTAAAGGTATTCCAACCAACAGGCTGAGTTATCAGGGATTTGGTCCTGCAAAACCAATAGCAGATAACAGCACGTATTCAGGCAGGACACTTAATAGGCGTGTTGAATTCAATCTGACTCCGGGTTTATAGGCTATCTGATTCCTTGTTCATCCAGCCAACGCTGATATCTTCTCGCGTTTTCATTATGGGCGGGTAGGGTAGTTGCAAAAGCGTGGCCTGGTCCATCATCAGTTGGTCTTGCACAGAAATACAAATACTCATGTACCTCCCGGTCAAGCACTGCATTGATGGAAGGCAATCCCGGCATGAAGATTGGCCCGGGAGGCAAACCTAAATTGCGGTAGGTATTATAAGGCGACACAACATCAAGATGCCCATATAATATGCGTCTGATCTCAAAATCACCTAAAGCAAATACAATGGTAGGATCCGCTTGTAAGGGTATGCTATCCCTGATACGATTTAGATATACACCGGCCATCCTTGTTTTCTCAGGGTTGTGATTGGTTTCTTTTTCAATGATGGAAGCCAGCGTGTATACTTCTTCAGGGGTCAAACGAATAGCAGCTGCTTTTGCTATTTTCTCCTCCGTCCAGAAACGATCATATTCCTTTAGCATTCTCTTGCAGAAATCTTCAGGCGTCACCGTCCAGTAGAATTCATAAGTGTTTGGAATAAAGCGCGTAAGTCTTGTCTCCGGATGAGTACCTGCAACAGAATCAAAATCAGCATTCAGGTAAGTTGCCAGATCAATGGAATCAAATTCAAGCCGCGCAGCAACCCGTGCACACATCTGGTCAATTGTTCTGACATTCTGGATGGTAAGGCCCAGCGGAGTTTGTTTGCCGCCACGCAATAATGAAATTAAAGTCTTGCTACTTGCAGGTATTGGAATGACATACCGACCTTTTCTTATTGTGCCGTCATAGTAGTTCATTTTGACAGCTGTCCATCTGAAATGATCCTCTTTGATGATCTGGCCATTGGCCACAAGACTGTCAATAACATCCTCAAGGACCGCGCCTGCTGGTATCAACAATACATTATTGTCCAATACAGTCGGTGTATTGACGCTAAATGCCTTATGGTAAAACTGGTATCCGTAAAAACCTGCCACACAGAGTACAATGAGGCCGGCTATGAGCAAAATACGTTTCAAAGGGAATGATTTTGATGGTCAGATTCGGTTTGCAAATTAGTATTGTTCATTTTCATTTGGAAAATCGCCTGACCTCACATCCTGAACATACTCGCCAACAGCTTTGTGTATTTCATCATAGAGATTGAGATATCTCCTTAAAAACCGCGGATGAAAATCATGCGTCAGACCAATCATATCGTGCACGACGAGTACCTGGCCATCCGTTCCGTTTCCGGCACCAATACCTATTGTAGGGATTTCAAGGGATTTACTGACTTCTGTTGCAAGCGCAGCAGGTATTTTTTCAAGCACCAGGGCAAAACATCCTAACTCCTGAAGCAGGAGAGCGTCACTTTTCAATTTGATGGCTTCTTCTTCTTCTTTGGCTCTGACTACATAGGTGCCAAACTTATAGATCGATTGTGGTGTGAGCCCAAGGTGCCCCATGACAGGAACACCAGCGGAAAGTATTCTTGTAATGGATTCACCGATTTCGGCACCGCCTTCGAGTTTTACGGCATGCGCACCTGATTCCTTCATGATTCTCACAGATGATTCAAGGGCCAGCTTACTGTTACCCTGATAGCTGCCAAAAGGAAGGTCCACCACCACCAGCGCTTTGGATACTGCCCTGACCACCGAGGAGGCGTGATATATCATCTGATCCAGGGTGATAGGTAAGGTTGTTTCATGCCCTGCCATGACATTGGAAGCGCTGTCACCTACCAGAATGATATCAATCCCTGCGTCATCAAGGATCTTGGCCATGGAATAGTCGTACCCGGTAAGCATGGCAATCTTTTCCCCCGCCCCTTTCATCTCATGGATGATGTGGGTGGTGATCCTTTTGGCTTTGCTGTGGACTGACATACAATTGTATTTCTAAGAAGGTGAAAAATCAAATTCACACCAAAGATAAATGCAGGAATTTAAAGCGAGGGCTTTTGACCAAAGGCTTTCATTTCTTGCCTTTTCCGGCTGCGAGAAGGTTTAAAACCCTATTTTTGCGCCATGAAATGGATGTTTGGACTAATTTTTACAGGGTTTCTATTTACAGCCTGTGATAATGAACTGGTAGTGACTGACAAATGGAAGGATATTCCAATTGTCTGGGCTTTTCTATCCAAAAGTGACACAGCTGTCTATATCCGTGTCGAAAAAGCCTTCCTGGATCCAAACATCTCAGCAGACAGTATAGCGCTCATCGCTGATTCAATCTACTATCCTGATGCTGTCGTTAAACTCAAGAGAATAGCCAGCGGCCAGGAATATACGCTAACCAGGGTTGATGGCAACCTTGAGGGATATCCCAGAGAAGCGGGAGCTTTTGCAGAGGCACCAAACTATCTTTACAAAATCAAGGGTAATATCATAAACTTTGTGGTCGGAGATGAATATCAGTTCATTTTAAAACGAAATGAGATATCCGAACTTGTCACGGCGGAGACTATAATCCTTCCTGCCCCGGTTTTACGTAATCCTTCTGCCGGCACTAATTTGTTATTCAAATCCAATTCCGATTTTACTTTTTCGTGGACTGAAATACCAGACGCAGGTATTTATGACCTCCACATGCGTTTCAATTACAGGGAAAAGTCACCTGAAACCAACAATCTGTTTATTCCCTTGTCGGTTGAATGGACGGTAGTCCAGGGTATTCAAGAAGATCCTGATGTCACCGTTGCGCCCAAATATTTAATGAATGGGGGTGAATTCTATAATTCTGTTAGTGCAAATATTGACGTTGATCCGGATGCCACAAGATTGTTTCAAAGCATTGACATCATCGTCTGGTGTGGAGGTAAGGAGTTCCAGGCTTACCAAACTATTACCCTGGCCAATACCGGAATTACGAGTACCCAGGAGATTCCTGAATATACCAACCTCTCCGAAGGAAAAGGAATCGTTACGTCCCGTAATCTTTCAGACAATATGGGTTTTGGACTGCACAACCAGTCTCTCGATAGCCTCAAGAATGGTAGCGTGACCGGAGATCTCAATTTTCAGTAACCTCCTCTTGAAGGTTTCTTTTGATTTTAATTTTGATTCGAGTACTGCCTATTTGTCAGACTTTGCTGTCTGAGTCTGTCATATCCTACCGTTTTATTACCTTTTTGGCATACAATCGGCTCCGAAATGGGCATGGCACAAGCATTGATCAAGACTGGTAAACATATAAGAAATCAGGTTTAGAAATTCAAAAAAACGAACAGTATGAGTAAAATAATAGGAATTGACCTGGGTACCACAAACTCCTGTGTTGCTGTAATTGAAGGCAATGAGCCTACAGTTATCGCTAATGATGAAGGCAGAAGAACTACCCCGTCAATAGTTGCCTTTTTGGATAATGGGGAGCGGAAAGTTGGGGATCCAGCCAAGAGACAGGCGATCACTAATGCCCGCCGGACCGTCTATTCCATCAAGCGTTTTATGGGAAATCGCTTTGCCGAAGTAACAAAGGAATCAGGCCGGGTCACGTATCCTGTAAAGAGCGGACCAAATGATACCGTTAAGGTGGAGATCGATGGACGACAATATACCCCTCAGGAAATCTCTGCGATCATCCTGCAGAAAATGAAAAAAGTAGCGGAAGATTATCTCGGCCAGGAAGTTAAGGATGCAGTCATTACAGTTCCTGCATACTTCAATGATTCCCAGCGCCAGGCTACTAAGGAAGCAGGCGAAATCGCAGGTCTGAATGTACGCCGGATCATCAATGAACCAACAGCTGCAGCATTGGCCTATGGACTTGATAAGAAGCATAAGGACATGACCATCGCGGTATATGACCTTGGAGGAGGAACCTTTGATGTATCCATTCTCGAACTCGGGGATGGTGTGTTTGAAGTAAAATCCACTAACGGTGATACCCATTTGGGTGGTGATGATTTTGACCAGGTGATTATCGATTGGCTGGCGGATGAATTCAAGAAGCAGGAAGCTATCGATCTCAGAAAGGATCCAATGGCACTCCAACGCTTAAAAGAAGCAGCTGAACGCGCTAAAATCGAATTGTCAAGTGGTTCTGAAACCAGCATCACATTGCCATATGTCACCGCCGTAGATGGTGTTCCAAAACACCTTGATACGAAATTGACCAAAGCTAAATTTGAACAGCTTTCAGAAGAACTGGTCATGCGTACATTACGCCCTTGTGAGGACGCTATTCGTGACGCAGGGATCAGTAAGTCAGACATAGATGAGATTATCCTTGTAGGAGGTTCTACACGTATTCCTCGTATACAGGCAGCTGTTGAAGAATTCTTTGGAAAGAAACCAAGCAAAGGAGTCAATCCTGATGAAGTTGTAGCTATCGGTGCAGCTATCCAGGGTGGTGTATTGAGTGGAGATGTTCAGGATGTGTTGTTGCTCGATGTGACACCACTTTCCATGGGTATCGAAACGATGGGAGGTATCTATGATGTGGTGATTGAATCCAACAGTACTATTCCAACCAAGAAGTCAAAAGTATATTCTACCGCCTCTGACAATCAGCCTTCAGTTGAAATTCATATCCTGCAAGGTGAGCGAAAGATGGCGAGGGATAACAGGCCTATTGGAAGGTTTATCCTGGATGGAATTCCACCGGCACCGAGAGGTTTGCCACAGGTTGAAGTATCCTTCGATATTGATGCCAATGGTATCCTGAGTGTATCTGCTAAAGATAAAGGCACAGGCAAGCAACAGTCCATCCGCGTGGAAGCAAGCACTGGTTTATCCAAAGAGGAAATCTCAAGGATGAAAGCAGAAGCGGATGCTAATGCCGAAACAGACCGCATTGCACGTGAACAAGCAGAGAAAATAAATACAGCCGATGCCCTGATCTTCCAGACCGAAAAGCAACTGAAAGATTATGGTGATAAAATACCGGGAGATAAGAAATCTTCCATCGAATCAGCACTCACAGAATTGAAATCAGCCCATGAGTCCAGGGATGTAAACCGAATCGATCCGGCGTTAGAAAGTCTCAATGCCGCATGGCAAGCTGCCAGCCAGGATATATACCAGGCACAGCAGGAGGCAGGTCAACAAGATGCCGGTCAGGACCAGGCAAATACTTCCGGCACTTCAAATGGCAAGGGCCAGGAAGGTGATGTCACTGATGTTGAGTTTGAAGAGATGGATGATTCTAAGAAATAAAAATCAGATTGGATTATCATTTGAAAAGGCGAAGAGCATGCTCTTCGCCTTTTTTCTTTTTCAATTTGATGATCTTATTAGAGTTTGATTTTCTGTATTGCTTATTAGCTTATTGGCTTATTAGCTTATCGCTTAATGATTACTGCCAACTGCCAATTGCCCATTGCACTCTGCTCTCCCGCTTTTCGGCTTCGCAGCGAGCGGGATCTAAGCTGCGCTTCGATACGCCCCTTGCTCTCCCGCTGCGAATGCTGTGCATTTGGCGGGATCTTCGCTGCGCTTCGACTTGCCCCTATGCTCTATGCCCTCCCGCTGCAAATGCCGCGCATTTGGCGGGATCTCTGCTGCGCTTCGATATGCCCCTTGCTCCTTGCCCTTTGCTATTACATGCCCCGCACAAAAGGCTTGGTATCCAGAGGTGAATATTGTCCTTCCAGGAATTGAAAATATCCAGCCATTGCGATCATACCCGCATTATCAGTGCAATATTGCATAGCAGGGAAATAGAAATTCCAGCCCTGTTCTTTTCCTGTTTCAGTAAGCTTAGATCTCAAGCCAGAATTGGCTGCAACACCACCTGCAATACCAATGTGTGAAATGTTATAAAGTTGTGCGGCGAGGATCACCTTGCGTACAAGGATTTCTACGATGACATGTTGAATGCTTGCAGAGATATCATTGAGATGCGTTTCAATAAAAGCAGGATCCTTCTTTACTTCATCCCTGATGAAATAGAGGATGGCCGTCTTGATGCCACTGAAACTGAAATCAAGTCCATCAACCTGAGGAATTGGAAACGGATAAATTGGCTTTCCTTCTCTTGCCAGAAGATCGATTAAAGGACCTGCCGGATATGAAAGCCCTAGTATTTTTCCGGATTTGTCAAATGCTTCACCTGCTGCATCATCAAGCGTCTGACCCAGCACTTCCATGTCCGTTCCGCTTTTCACTAAAACGATCTGTGTATGTCCGCCTGAGACAGTGAGGCATAAAAAAGGAAAGGGAGGACGCGGTTCATCAATAAAGTGAGATAACACATGTGCGCGCATGTGGTTGACAGAAATAAAGGGAATCCCCAGACTCAATGCCATCGCTTTTGCATAGCTCAGTCCTACGGTCAAAGATCCCATAAGTCCTGGTCCTGCTGTGCAAGCAATAGCATCTAGCTCCGATAGGTTGATTTTGGCTTGCCTGAGCGCTGCATCGACCACCAATGCGATATTCTCCTGATGCATCCGAGAGGCCACTTCCGGCACGATGCCTCCATACTGGGCATGTATCGCCTGGCTGGCAATAATATTGCTCAGCATGATGCCGCCACACATTACAGCTGCCGAAGTATCATCACATGATGATTCAATAGCCAGAATGCAATCTTTACTGTCCTTCATACTACAAAAGTAATTCTTAAGGCGTTTTAAAATGTAAAGACGCGATTAATCGCGTCTCTACATTTTAAAATACCTTAGCCGGTTGCTGAGCTGTAGCACATGGAAGCGCGCCGCAAGTCGAAGCATCGCCTCCGCCTTTAACCGATTTTCCTTATCATTGTTGGCTCTTTTTTTGGAAAGAAGAGCTGAATGATCAAATCCTGATGTCCAATCCGGTAATTCCACCTGAACTAATTATTTCCTTGTCACGGGATAAGGTAGGGGTTCACCTATTAGAGAAGCCCCAATCAGGAAGAGCAGGGTGGAAATCCAGCTTCCCTGTATTAGGTGGTTTTATGGAAGACCAGATCTCAAACGCCTTAGACACAGCCTTATATCTCAATCCTTCCCTGATAGATCATTTCTATGATGTTGCTGTGGTCGTAGTTGACAGACCAAATGTCTGTGTTCCAAGGTTTTATGCAGGAGGTGATCATTTAGCTGAAATAGCAAGTCGATATCTTAGAGTAAGATCAGGAGATACGTTATCCTCCGATTTTACCTCCGGGGATGTTTTCATAGCCTATTGCATGCCAGTAGGGACAATCAATCTGATCCGGGAATATTATTCCAATTCAGACCAGGTTCACCTTATATCGGTTTTGTGGAATGCCGTCAATCAGCTTGCAGCCCCAACAGACATCCGGAATTCAAGGTTGTTTTATTTTGTTACCGGAAGCTCTTTGATCATCATTGGTGAGACCGGTGGTAAATTAACTTTTTCAAAATCCTATTATATACATGATCAAGGGGATGTCGCGTACTATTCGATAGCCTGCGCCAGAATGCTGAAGCCAAAGGAGAACTGGTTGCTGACGATAAAAGATGAAGAGGTTGCTTTCGATATGCCCGGAGATACCTATTTCAGGATACATCAACGTCTTGAACTCCCTGACCTGCATACCTTGATTGCCACACACAGGTCATGCGGATCATAGGTGGTCAATGGCGGGGTAGGCGAATTCAGATTCCTTCAAAAGGCTGGCCAGTAAGACCAACAACCGATTTCGCTCGTGAAGCATTATTCAACATCCTCGACAATCGCCTGGACTATGAACAAGCCTCAGCTCTCGACTTATTTGGTGGCACAGGCATCCATTGCATGGAGTTAGCATCTCGGGGATGTATGGATATCACCTATGTGGACAGGTACAGGGAGAGTGTAAGTTTTATGCGAACTTTTGCTAAAGAATGGGATATTCCATTGGAAGTAATCCTGGGCGATGTTTTCAGGTTTATCAAAGAAGCCCACAGACAATGGGACTATATATTCGCTGATCCACCGTATGACATGAAGGGGCTGGAAACCTTACCAGGACTAATCCTTGAAGCCAGATTGCTCAAGCCTCAGGGCTTTTTTGTACTGGAACATATCGCCACCAAAACATTTGACAAAACGCCTGGTTTTATGGAGGCCAGGCACTATGGTCAAAGTGTATTCAGCTTTTTTGGCGCAGGATCGTAACTTTGCCCCCCTTACATGAAAGACATTACTAAAGAAATTGAATCTGCCGCTGCTGAGGCAGTGAAGGAAATCTATCAGGTGGATCTATCCCCCGGTGATTTCCTGGTGACATCAACTAAGAAGGAGCACGCTGGAGATTACACCCTGGTGACTTTTGCTGTATCCAAAACCTTGCGACAGGCTCCAAATCTGATTGCAGCTGCCATCGGTGAATACATGCAGCGGACCAGGTCATGGGTGAGTAGCACCGAAGTCCTTCAGGGATTTCTGAATATATCGCTGAGCACGGACTACTGGACTTCTGTCTTAAATGAATTCAAGGCTAACCCTGATTTCTGGAAGCCAGTCCAATCGAAGGAAAAAGTACTGGTAGAGTTTGCTTCTCCTAATACGAATAAACCGCTCCATCTGGGGCACATCAGGAATATCCTCCTTGGATGGTCAACGTATAAAATACTTTCAGCGTGTGGCCATGATGTGCATCGTGTTCAGATCGTCAACGACCGTGGCATTGCCATTTGCAAGAGTATGCTTGCGTGGCAACAGTTTGGAGAAGGGATGACTCCGGAAGCAGCCGGAATGAAAAGTGACCATTTCGTAGGTGAATGGTACGTGCGATTTGAAAAAGAATTCTCGGGAGAGTATAAAGAATGGCAACAAACTAAAGAGGGAAAGGAAAAATTTGATTCACTCAAGGGTGACGATAAATCAGAGGCAGAATTTTTCAAAGGTTATAAAAACTTCTATTTCAATGCGCATAGTCAACTTGGAAGAGAGGCTAGAGAACTTCTCTTGAAATGGGAGGATCATGATCCAGAAACTTTGGCATTGTGGCGAAGAATGAATGGCTGGGTATATAATGGATTTAACGAAACCTATAAAAACCTAGGCGTTGAGTTTGATAAGCTTTATTTTGAAAGTGATACCTACTTACTGGGCAAGGACCTGATTGAAGATGGCATAAAGCGAGAAGTATTTTATAAAAAAGAAGATGGATCAGTATGGGTCGATCTGACTGAGTATGGACTCGATCATAAGTTACTCTTGCGAAGTGATGGCACTTCAGTGTATATGACCCAAGACCTGGGTACAGCGCAGAAACGATATGAGGAGTTTGACGCACAACGAATGGTCTATGTGGTAGCAGACGAACAGAATTATCACTTTCAGGCATTGTTTGCTATCATGGCTAAGCTTGGTGCTCCCTATGCACAAGGGCTTTATCATCTTTCCTATGGTATGGTTGACTTACCAGAAGGTAAAATGAAATCAAGAGAAGGTACGGTGATTGATGCCGATGATCTGATGACGGATGTCATTGAAGAAGCCCGCATCGCCGCTGCTGACCGTGATATGGCTGATCCGGAAATAGTCAGACGGATCGGTATGGCTGCATTGAAGTTCTTTATCATCAAAGTAGATCCACGTAAACGAATGACCTTTGATCCAAAGGCCTCCGTAGATCTCCAGGGACAGACCGGACCTTATATTCAGAATGCCTATGTACGTATCCAGTCAATATTGCGAAGGGCCGGAGATGATCGAAAGAGTTATGAAGGATATATGCTGAATGAAGATGAGAAGTTGCTCCTCAATTTGCTGGGACAATGTCGTCAGGTCATCGAAAGCGCTGCCAGAGATTATAGTCCGGCACTGGTGGCCAATTACGCCTTCGCCTTGGCAAAGGAATACCATCGTTACTACCATGATATCAAGGTGCTGCAAGCTGAATCAGACGTGGCAAGAGAATTCAGACTAGTATTGATCAAAACGATTGCAAGCATTCTTGAAAATACGATGGATTTGTTGGGTATTGAGATGCCTGAGAGAATGTAAAAATGAAGAGTGAAAAGTGAAGAGTGAAAAATGGGATTAGGCGATTTATAGCAATTAAGCGTTAAACAATTATGGAAGAGTCAAGATCACTCAACTTTATAGAGGAAATCATTGAAGATGATATTGCTAATGCAAAGCATGGTGGAAGGGTACATACACGTTTTCCGCCTGAGCCAAATGGATATCTCCATATCGGGCATGCAAAAGCCATTTGTCTCAATTTTGAAATTGCAAAAAAGTATGGCGGCATAACCAATCTTAGGTTTGACGATACAAATCCTGCAACGGAGGAAACGGAGTATGTCAATGCGATAAAAGCAGATATTCGCTGGCTTGGGTATGATTGGGAGGATCGGGAATATTATGCCTCAGACTACTTTGATCAGCTGTATGAATACGCTTTGGATCTTGTGCGAAAGAGCCTGGCCTACGTCGATGACAGCACCGCAGAAGAAATAGCCATACAAAAAGGTACGCCTGCTGAGCCTGGAAAGGAAAGTCCATTTCGTTCCCGCAGTGTGGAAGAAAACGTGGACCTTTTTGTGCGCATGAAGGACGGAGCGTTTCCGGATGGTTCACGCGTATTGAGGGTAAAGGTTGATCTCGCGTCGCCTAACATGCATATGCGTGATCCGGTCATCTACAGGATCAAGCGTCAGCATCATCATCGCACAGGCGATACATGGTGTATCTATCCGATGTATGATTTTGCACACGGACAAAGTGATAGTATCGAAGGCATAACCCATTCGTTATGCTCCCTTGAGTTTATTCATCACCGGCCTTTGTATGATTGGTTTATCCGTCAACTAGGCATTTTTCCAAGCAGGCAGATCGAGTTTGCAAGGATGAATGTGACCTATATGATCACTTCCAAAAGACGGTTGATGCAGTTAGTCAATGAAGGGTTGGTAACAGGCTGGGATGATGCACGTATGCCTACGATTAGTGGTTTGAGACGCAGAGGCTATCCGGCTGCGGCCATACGCACCTTTTGTGATAAAGTTGGTATTGCCAAACGGGATAACTGGATCGAAATCGAGTTGCTCGAATCCTGTGTGCGTAATGAGCTTAATCAAACTGCTCTGCGCAGAATGGCAGTGCTGGATCCAATCAAACTGGTCATTTCCAATTATCCAGAAGGCCAGACAGAATTGCTCCCATCTGAAAACAATCCTGAAGACCAGACATCAGGACATCGCGATATGCCCTTCAGCAGCGAGATTTATATTGAGCGTGAAGATTTTATGCTTGACCCACCTAAAAAATACTTCCGACTTTCTCCGGGTGCTACTGTGCGCTTAAAGAGTGCTTATATCATTACTTGCGAAAGGGCGATTGTGAATGAATCAACAGGCTTAATAGATGAAATCGTTTGCACGTATTATCCCGATTCTAAAAGTGGGTCTGACATCAGTGGAATAAAAGCTAAAGGCACACTTCACTGGGTCAATGCACCAACTGCGGTCAAGGGCGAGATCAGGATGTATGACCGGCTCTTTACTACTGAAAATCCGCTGGCAGAAGGTGTTGATTTTCTGAGTAAAGTAAACCTTGAATCGATGAAGGTGTTGGACACGATTAAGCTCGAACCTGCGCTTACGGATGCAAGGGTAGGGGAAGGTTTTCAGTTTTTAAGACAGGGATATTTTACACTCGACATAGATTCAACGCCTGAACATTTGGTATTCAATCAAACTGTATCACTGAAAGAAGGCTGGACCAATAAGGAGTAGTTTGGTTTAACTGATAACTTAAAACTGGACAAAAATGCCCATCCGCATTTGATTATAGGGGTCATTATCTGATTTTGTACCGACACGTATTGAGAGATCCTCATCAAGATCAAATTCTTTGAGATGTGCATTGACAAAGGCATCAATGCCATTCGCAAGCCAGACTAGGGTGAATCCAACAATAGAAAGTTGACGTGCTTCATTAGCATCATCCCTGAGGACTCTTAATTGGGACGAATTTGTAATGCCTGCAAAATCGCTACAGTGTTCAGGGAATTCATATGGCACATTATCAATGCTGGCCTTGTAGGCATCCCTGAGGCAATTGTATTGTTGCGTATTTACATGAACAAGGTAGCCCATACCACCCACTGCACCCCAAACAAAAGGAACACGCAGATAACTTTTATTGTAGATCTGTCCGGCACCTGGAACTACGAGGCTCATCAACATTGATTTTCCAGGACGGCCACTGAATATTGAACCCTTCTTTTTAAGTACCTCTATCGTATCGGCTGATAGGCTATCTGCTGTTGCCTGTCCCAAACTTGTTTGGGAAACCAGACAAACAAAAAAAAGGCATAAAATCAGCGAGTAACTTAGTCTCATCAGGGTAATAAACGCTTAGATGGGTGGTTAGGTATACTATTTTGATGAATCCAGCTCCTCCAGGAGATCCAGGATATAGTTGAGTTCCTTGTCCGACTTGAAAGGTATCCTGATCTGGCCGCTTCCATTTTCCTGGTGTTGTAATTCAACCTTGACACCCAGTAAGGAACGTAACTGCTGCTCTATTTTGGTTACATCCGCGGATTTCTGGGAGGTGCTTCCCTTCTTTAGTCCAGTTCCTTTCTTTTGTGTCTTGCTTGTAAGGCCATCCTGGTATTTGGCCACCAATTTTTCCGTATCCCTGACACTCAGCTGTCCGGAGATGATATCACCGAGCACCATCAGTTGTGCACTGATATCCTCAAGGCCTGCAATGGATTTAGCATGCCCCATGCTGATCACTTCCTTGCGAAGGGCATCCTGAACCTGTGGAGGTAATTTTAACAATCGAAGAAAGTTGGAGACAGTACTTCTTTGTTTTCCAACCCGGGTCGACAATTCTTCGTGGGTGAGTTTGCATTCATCGATAAGGCGTTGAAGACTGAACGCCATCTCCATCGCATTCAGATCTGCACGTTGGATGTTTTCTACAATAGCCATTTCAAGCATTCCCTGGTCATCAGCTAGCCTGATGTAAGCAGGCACACTTTTCAGACCCGCTTTCTGTGCCGCACGCCAGCGTCGCTCACCGGCGATCAGCTGGTACTTGCCCTCGTGCAATCTTCGCAAGGTGAGAGGCTGGATGATGCCATGCACACGGATGGATTGCGCTAGCTCCTCCAGTGCGGTTTCATCAAAGTCCGTTCTTGGCTGATATGGATTGGCCTCAATGGCATCCACTGATACTTCAAGCGTTTCCCTTGAAAGTTCTCTCAGCTCCTGTCCTGTAGGAGCTGTACCTCTTTCTTCTATATTGGTCAGCAAGGCACGGATACCTTTGCCGATTTGCATTTTATTGGTCTCTTTTGACATGTTTAAGTTAGCAGTTAGAAGTTAGCAGTTAGAAGTGAGCAGTTTAAAGTGAGTGTGATATGTGATTAAAAGATATGGTTATTTGTTGATCGATTTTTGAACAATTGAGTTCATTCATATTCTTTATAGCCTCTTGTCTAATGTCTTTTGTTTGCATTCATTTATCCATTGCCACTTACTAGTTGTTAACTTCTAACTGCTAACTGCTAGTTGCTAACTTCTACCTTCTAGTTTTCCACCTTTTCGTCATCATTCCGTTTTAAAAACTCAAGGGCCAGTTGCATAAAATTCATGCTTCCGGTGCTGGCTGCATCATACATGATCACGGGTGCTTTCATGCTTGGAGATTCACTGATCTTACTGTTGCGGTGTATGATCGTGGTATAGAGGGTCTCTGTTAGGTTTTGACGCACTTCTTCAAGGATCATATTAGCTAGTCTCAGGCGACTGTCATACATCGTCATGACTATACCCTCGATCTTAAGTTTCGGGTTGAGATGCTCTTTTACGAGACTGATGGTGTTTTTCAGTTTTTGCAATCCTTCAAGGGCATAGATTTCTGTCTGGATCGGAATCAATACTGAATCTGCAGCAGTCAGTGCGTTGACGGCCAACAATCCTAATGAGGGCATGCAATCGATAAGGATGTAATCATAATCGTCCCTGACTTTGTCTAAAATCGTTTGCAGCGTATACTCCCGTCTCATCCTCGATACAAGTTCTAATTCCGCGCCGACAAGATCAATGTGTGAGGGCAGGATGGAAAGATTAGGTGTAGTAGTCTTAATGATAGCGTCGGCTGCCGGCACATTATTGATCATGCACTCGTAGATGGTTGGTTGGCCAGGTAGCGTCTCGACACCGAGTCCCGATGTGCTATTGGCCTGAGGGTCAGCATCAACGAGCAGGATTTTTTTCTCCAGGACAGCCAGACACGCACCCATATTGATTGCCGTCGTGGTTTTTCCAACGCCTCCTTTCTGGTTGGCTATAGCAATAATTTTTCCCAAAATAGCTGTTATTGAATTGAATCCCGGATCAATAGAATCTCACTGTTTCCTGTATTTATAACGGATTTCCAATGATCAGGGGCGCAAAAATACGGCTATTGGCAGAACATTTGACGCTTTGTGCTTGTATTAGAGACCAATACCGATAAAGGATGATCACAGTCATACAAGCCACCAACCGGCCGGAAAGCAATACTGAGTTTGTATCAAGGCATATCATAGAACTGTTGCGTGAGCAGTATCATGGTTCGATAGGGTATGTTAGCATGGTTGATTTACCTCCTGAAATCCTTCCATCAAGCCTATACAAAAAGGACGAAGTGCCTGAAAAACTCAAACTTATCCAGGATCAATGGATGATTCCGGCTGAGAAATTTATCTGGATCCTCCCCGAATACAATGGGAGTTTTCCTGGCGTGCTTAAACTTTTTATAGATTCCATCTCTGTCAGGAAGTGCGATGAAACGTTTAAATTGAAGAAATCTTTGCTGATCGGGGTTGCCACCGGGAGATCTGGTAATATCCGAGGTATGGATCACCTTTCCGGTATACTCATGCACATGAAGTCTGTGATTTACCCTCGTTTATTGCCCGTCAGCAGAATCAGCGAATTAATGGATGATCAGGGCCGGATACATCACCCTCCTACACTGAAGACCCTGGAAGACCATTTAAAAGGCTTCGTTGCATTCTAAAGGGCCCTCGATGTTCTTATTTAGCAATCGGCATGAGAGGTTGTTATTTTATTGGGCTGTCTTGAATTATTCAGGGTTTTACATTAGAAAATCAGACCGTCAGGTCAAGGTATCTACTGAATTTAAAGGTAATTTGTAAAACCTTGAAACATAGCGGATAATACTCCGTTTATTTGCGGTATCGAAATGTAAAGAAATTTCCATTTCGGCGTAAAGTCAAACCTTTTTATTTCACAACAACTTAATTATGAAGACCATTAAATTCTTTTCACTGGCATTGTTACTCTCATTGGCATGGGTTGCTTGCAAAGACACTACAAATGCCAGCACAGAAACAGCTACTGCTGAGGTAGTTGCAGATTCTGTATTATTAGCTGCTAAGACAGTAGCTGCAGCAAATTTGACCATATTCAAGGATGGTGTTACAGCTAAAATTGCTCAGCTGGAAGGTAGTCTTGCTACTGCTGATGATGCAGCAAAAGCAACGATCACTACACAGTTAGAAACGTACAAGAAACTTCAGGCAGACATCGAAGCTGCCGCAGTGAAGGTTTCTGAAGCGACTGCTGAAACATGGGCTACCGTATCTGCTGAAGTAGAAACAGTGCATTTTGCAGCGAAATCAGCTTTGACCGGTGCTGATGCAAGTGCCGAGCAAATTTCTAAATAAGTACATTGGGTGAGATTGTAATAGTCTTTTGAGCCGCCTATGGGCGGCTTTTTTTTTGCTTTTATTTGGGCATTTTCAATAGGTCTTCCAAAGTAATTTGTCTTACTTAATTGATTAAAAGATTTTTATAAGGTTTTCTTCATGCTTTACTAAAATAGCTGGGTGGATAAATCGAGCGCAGCGATAAGTATAATGAGCTGTTATAAAGGATGTTATAATCCTGATTTATTACAATAATCCAGACTTATTCAACGTATAAAAGTGGCCTTTTTCCGGTCCGGAAGGCCTGGTTTCACAACTAAAATTCCCTGATTTTTAGAAATATAAACTTTGCCCTGATAATCAAATTGTTATATTTGTCCCCCCCGATGTCCTTACAATAGATCATTTATGGAAGTATTGGCAGTGCCTATGAGTAAAGATGAAGAGCTAATAAAGAAGATATTGGTTACCTGGGTTGCCCGTAATGGCTATTCAGATGTAAAGGCCAATATTGAAGGTTATGAAACCCCTTCCGGCTTGAGTAACAGGGACAGTGATGATAAACTCGTTCCTGATATTACCGCAGTAAAGCGAAGCGGCAGATGGTATATAGAGGTCGTCCGCAAGGATGCTGATGCTGAAAAGACGGTTAGCAAATGGAAGCTATTAAGTATCCTTGGTAAGAACAAAGGAGGAGGCTTAATCCTCATTGCACCTGCGGGTAGTTTTGCCTTTGCTGAACGCCTTACTAAAAAGCATGACATTGTGGTCCAGATCATCAAGTTCTGATATCTGACTTTAGATAATTGAAGAATAAAAAAGGCAGGGTAAAAAAAGTAGGGGTTCAATATATTGAACC
>JANNSS010000083.1:0-11724 GCA_031402955.1 Saprospiraceae bacterium | reverse complement strand
ATCATTAATGAAGCTGACATCTATGACAATACCTTCCTCAATAATTTTGATGCTATTGAATGCGATGGACAATGGAGTAACCTCAGGGTTTGGAATAATGACATCATAGGCGCTATGGCAGGGATTTCGATGGCCCCTCCGCTCGTCGGTCCAAGATATTTCTACAGAAATACGATCCACCATATCGCCGGCCGGCAAAACATTCAGAACGATCCATACTATATAGGTTGTAGCCCTCCCGAAGGTTTCAAATCTGCAGGAGTCGCTATAAAATCAAATAGCGGCGCACTACCCGGAGACAATGCAGGTGCCGTTTATTTTTTCAACAACACATTCCATAGTGATGATACCCTCGGCTTTACCTATACGCTTTGGGATAGCGAATGGAAGGAAGCAACGTTTATCAACAATATATTTTATAGCGGTCGAAATAAGATTGGTTACTTTCAGGGATTTAAGGACAACATGAATTTTCAACTCACCTCTGTTCATGACAACTACTTCACGGCTGACCAAAGTCCGGTTGCCACCATTAAGGAAATTCACGGGCAATATACCTGTCATGATGTGGACGATGTCTTGCTATTGCAAAGTGAGCTGGAAGACATAACAGGTAGTGACAAGATTATTATCCAGTCACCATTTCAGGAAGATCCATTGTTTATAAACCCTGCATCAGGTGATTTTAAATTGACAGCGGGGAGCCCGATGATCGATAAGGGATTACAAATCCCGGGATTCTATGATTTTAAAGGAGCCGCTCCGGATCTGGGCGCCAAGGAATCAGCTTTTATATCATCCTCACACGATGCGCTAAGCGACAACGATATTTATTTTTATCCCAATCCTACCAGTGGGGAAGTAAATGTGGTGCTTGGTAAAACAGTTGCTTATGTTCATATGAGCATACACAACATCTTAGGACAGCTTGTTACTTCTTCATCGTATTTTGAAACAGACCACTTTCGGTTTTTCCTGGAAGCAGCAGCCGGAACCTACTTTGTGACCTTAGAGGATTCTGGTAAGGAACGATATGTTTTGAAAATAATCAAATGGTGATGGATGTGTTTGCATCATCATATTTGTACTATTCGTAGCGCAATGACTCGATCGGATCCAATCTTGCTGCTTTGAGCGCAGGATAAAGACCGGACACCAGTCCGACGATCATGCAAGTGATAAAGCCCAAAATAATCCATGCCCAGGGGATGATAAATTTACCTCCAAGTATAAGCGCAACGCCATTACCAATCGCGATACCAAGTATAATTCCTACGACACCACCAATCTGACAGATTAAAACAGCTTCCGTCAGGAACTGCGTCATGATATTGGCGCGGGTGGCGCCGAGTGCCTTGCTGATCCCGATTTCACGCGTTCGCTCTGTCACAGAGACCAGCATGATATTCATCAATCCAATGGCTGCACCAATCAGGGTGACCAATCCGATGCCAATGGCGGCCAGACGTATCGTCGTCGTATTTTCCTTAAGCATAGCCATGAGGCTGTCACTCTGCTTGGTTTCGAAATCATTTTCTTCTGAGGCACGAAGCTTCCGGATATTGCGCATGACGCCTGTGGCGTGGGAGATGGCATCATCCAGTTCAGTCGCGGAAGCTATGGATATATCGATATCATAATTTTTATCGGCATACCCATACACTTGCCTTTCGACAGATAACGGGATGAGGGCCCTCCGATCAGCACTCTGGTTCATGGACGCTCCTTTAGAGGTGAGGATTCCTACTACCGTAAATCTTCGGTTATCGATGGTGATATCCTTGCCCATCGCAGCCAATGCGTTTTTATTAAAAAGATCATTGACGATGTCCATGCCGATGATTGCTACATGGGTACCGGACTCCTGTTCGACACTCGTAAAGTTTCTTCCGTAATCGAGGTCAAATGCCTGAACATCCAGGTAGTTTTCATCAACACCAAATATCAGGACGGTCGGATTGGTTTTTTCATTGCCGTATTTGAGCGTTGCGCTGGGAGTGCAAAATCCTGAAACCGAAACTTTGGATCCTGGAACATCAAACCGTTCTTTAAAATCCAGGACCTGTCGGAAAATAAGCGGATCGCCTTGTTTTTCCTGCCGTCCGTTTCTACGCGAATGTACCTGGAAACCTTTGGGCCTGATCTCAAATGAATTAGCACCCATCCGGGAGAAATTGTCATTCATGGTAAAAAGGAGCGCATCAATGGAGGTTAGAATCCCCACCAGGGCCATGATCCCGAAAGCAATAATCATCAGGGTCAACACGGCCCTGAGTGAATTAGCCCTGACAGATCGGATGGCTTGCGCCAGATTTTCGCTGAATTGCATAGTGCGGTAGTATACCCGGATAAAAAGTAAAGATAGTACCTGCAGGACAAAGGCGCCCGATGCGCCCTGTTCAAATAGACCTGATCACGGGCATCATCGACTAAGTCCCGAATACGCTTCGGATTTGGCCCTCTACGGCCCGGTGGATGGGCACAGGGCCTGCTATGACTTGCCCGTTTTCCATCATATTCCGATTTCCGGAGAAATCAGAAACAACACCCCCAGCTTCTTCAACCAGAATGATACCACCAGCAATATCCCAGGGGTTGAGCGTGGTTTCATAATAGGCATCGAACCTACCACATGCCACATAAGCCAGGTCAATTGCTGCTGATCCCAGCCGTCGAATCCCACGCGCATTCTTAAGGAAATACTCAAATACCGCTGTCAACTCAGGCAATACATCATTTGATGAATATGGAAATCCTGTTGCCACCACAGCATCCTGTACGTCTGTTCGGTTGGACACATAAATTTTCGCACCATTACACCAGGCTCCACCTCCCTTCCAGGCATAAAAGGTTTCTTTTTGTTCGACATCACTGACGATACCCAATACGATCCGGCCTTCATGCACCAATCCAACTGAGACCGAATAGATGGGTATCTGCTGCAGAAAATTAGTCGTACCATCGAGCGGATCGATGACCCAGGTGTATTCAGAGGTATGTTGAGCCACAGTTCCTTCTTCTGTGATAAATCCTGCTTCCGGAAGGATTTTGCCCAGTCCCTTCACCAATATTTCTTCAGCAGTTTTATCTACATAGCTCACCAGGCTGTTTCTTGATTTGGAGATGACATCCTCTGTCGTCACTTTGCCGGCCTGCGAGCGTATAAACGCAGCAGCTTCTTCCGTGACGATGAGGGCTTGATCGAGTATTGATTTGAGATTCATTTCACAAAGATAGGAAGTGCGAGGGGCAAGGAGCAAGGGGCAAGGAGTAAAAGGTGGTTGAATTTTCGCTGCGCCTCTGCTCGATACCCATTTTTCGTTGCGCCGTTGCGCCGTTGCGCGAAACCATTTTTCGTTGGGTCGTTGCGCGAAATCCATTTTTCACTGCGCTTCTGCGTCTCCCGCTACCCGTACGGGGCGGGATCTGCGATCTGCGCGCAAATATCCAGTGTGATCTTCGGGAATCCATTTTATTTCGCACGGAGAACACGGAGCACACGGAGATTGAATTTTTTCATGCAAACTCCGCGAGAATTATTTATAGATTTAATTCATGATAGACTCAACTTTAAAAAACACCATCAGTGTTTTTGAATACTATAAGACTCTTGGTGAAAAGGCCATGGCGCAGATCACTGACGAAGCCCTGTTTCATATGCCTGATGAAAAGAGCAATAGCATCAGTGTGATCGTCAAACACCTGCAGGGCAATATGCTCTCCCGCTGGACTGATTTCCTCACCACCGATGGAGAAAAGGAGTGGCGGAACCGGGATGCTGAATTTGAAGAAACAATAGAAACCCGTGATGAAGTAATGAAGCAATGGAATGAAGGATGGGCTTCCGTTTTCACTGCATTAAAGACACTACATCCAGCGGATTTTGACAAAATAGTTTATATCCGCAATATGGGACAAACGGTGTTGGAAGCCATCATGAGACAAATGGCGCATTATGCCTATCACATCGGACAGATCGTATACCTGGCCAGATTATTCAACGAAGGAGATTGGAAGACATTAACGATTCCCAAGGGTGGTTCAGCAGCATACAACAAAGAAAAAAATGCTCCGGGAAAACGGATTGAATATTTTACAGAAGAGATGAAAGAAAAAAGACACGACAAGTAAAATTGATTCTTGACAACGATCTCCAATTTTCATTTCAGGACTAACACGTTTTTGTTTCAACTGAACACATTGGACAATAAAAAAAACCACTTATTTTCAGACCGGATCTTATCCGGATGAGAAAAAAAGTGGCCTTTGCATAACACCCCAAAAAAGAACTAATGATCTTTATAATTATATTCTTTGATGTGACAAAGCTATCCTTCATTACAGCATAAACCATTATACTATTATGGAATTGAATTATACAATTCACACATCCAGATAAAAGGGGAGATAGCATGCGATGACAACGGATGCCTGCGTATCACTTTTCTACTCCACCTTCGGCAGATGTATCCACTTCGTCGTTTCATCTTTTCCTGAACGAACCACCGCATCGATAAACTCCATTCCCCTGACGCCATCATTAATCGTTGGAAAATCCAGGTACAAAGGATCAACAGCTTCATCAGCGATCCTTGCCTGAAGACAGAAAGCAACATTACGATAGATGTTGGCAAATGCTTCAAGATATCCTTCCGGATGACCCGCAGGAATCCGGGTATGGAATTGTGCTTCCGGATATAGAGGCCCTACACCCGTGCGGTAGACCTGCATTGTTTTGTCAAGCCAACGAACGACCAGTGAATTGGGTTCCATCTGCGCCCATTCCAGTCCACCCTTTTCACCATAAACCCGGATCTTGAGATTGTTCTCCTCACCCGCACTGATCTGACTCGCATATAATACACCACGTGCACCATTATCCATCCGCAGTAAAACACTTCCATCATCATCCAGTCTGCGCCCCGGGACATGTGTGTACAGGTCAGCGCAAATGGATTCGATTTTCAATCCGGTGACATACTCCGCCAGGTTTTCGGCATGTGTCCCAATATCCCCCATGGCTCCTGCCGCGCCTGCACGATCAGGATCAGTGCGCCATGATGCTTGTTTATGGTCCGTTGTTTCCTGATCAGTGCTCAACCAACCTTGCGGATATTCTACCACCACTCTTCTTATATTCCCCAGCTCACCATGTGCTATCATCTGCCTGGCTTGCTTGACCATCGGATAGCCGGTGTAAGTATGGGTCAGCGCAAACAAAAGTCCTGTTGATTGTACTTTCTCCCGGAGGATTTTTGCTTCCCGGATGTTCATACAAACCGGCTTATCGCAAATCACATGAAAGCCATGTTCAAGTGCCATCATCGCAGGTCCGAAATGCATATGGTTTGGGGTGACAATAGAGACCACATCCATGCGTACATTTTCTGGCAGTGTGGCTTCGGTCCGGATCATTTCTTCGTAGGTACCATAGCATCGCTCTGCTGGCAGGAAAAGGTCGCTTCCACTTAGCCTGGAGCGTTCGGGGTCTGAGCTGAAGGCACCACACACCAGATCTATCTGACCATCCAGCGCCGCCGCCATACGATGCACAGCTCCGATAAATGCACCGCGGCCTCCGCCGATCATACCCAACCTGATTTTACGTTTCATGGCGTAATTTACGAAAGGCTTAGGAGGTTAGAGTCAAACAAGATGCACATTGATTTCACCTGGTCCCTGAGCTTGTCGAAGGGGATAAAAAAAGCCACACCCCCTTTTCACGCCGCCCTCTTTGCAGACGAAGAGGCGGTGTGTAGAGAGAGTTTCGCCATGTACCCTTCGACAAGCTCAGGGACCATTAAATCTGCTGTAATTTTTTTTAAAATGCATCAGCGTCATCTGCTTTCCCAAAGGCGGGTAAGCCGACAAGGAAAATCTTATTTTATCTTAGCGCCTCCAGAGCGAGATACTATCCATCCGCTA
Source organism: Saprospiraceae bacterium (assembly GCA_031402955.1). GTDB lineage: Bacteria > Bacteroidota > Bacteroidia > Chitinophagales > Saprospiraceae > Opimibacter. The sequence continues at coordinate 5,799 of JANNSS010000083.1, read as the reverse complement.
TTAACAGTTAACCATTATCGGATCCTTTGTGGTCCGGTTTGTGAAAAGAAACACTACGTATGCCATTCATTAAGAATATCATTCCAGGGATCATTGCCCTTTTACTCTCCTCATCAATCAATGCCCAGTCACTCAAGGCCGTCCAGCAAATAGAAGGCATACCGCCCAAGGTTGCATACAGAGCCATCGCCCATGACGGATCAGGAAATCTGTACGTGGCCACCAGCGTGGATGTCTTTATGATTCCATCTAATAGCAACCGGGCTCAGCCCTTGTCCGTAGGTGACCAGATCATGGATGTGGACTGGTCATCAGATTATGGCCTCATCCTTCTTTCTAAGGATGGATCTATCCGGTTTACGGCCACGGGCAAGGTACTCAACGTCGATGCAGGCACAGGAGCCACATGCATGGACGTGACCAAGACCATGATATGGGTCGGAACCAACAATGGAGTTTCTACAGTATCCATCCCCCAGGAAAAAGTGGTTAAACAATACACCACAGAAGACGGAGTTTTAGCCAGCAATGAAATCACGTTTATCCACACAGATCCATTCGGCATTCGCTGGATAGGCTCCAGAGCAGGTGTCGTGCGGATAGACGGCAAAAAATGGAAGTTGTATGAAAAAGAGCAGGCGATCACCGGCATCACCTCGACCTCAGAGGGTGCCTGGATGGCAGCTGACAGCAATATGTGGCTCGTCGACAGCTATAACCGATGGTATCCGATTGATGCATGGCGCGATCTGGTGGAGGGACCCGTCAAGGCACTCTCGTCCGATTCGAAAGGCATCATCTACATCGCTTCCAATAAGCTCGTCAAATATGACCCATACCAGGAAAAAGTAGTCAGCATGAATGAAGGAGGCGCGACAGATCAGATGATCCTCCTATCCCAGGGCCCGGGCAAGAATGTCTGGATGGCCGGACACAATGGGTTATCGAGAGTGATCGAAGACACCACAAAGATCGTAGAGCCTGTCGTGAAAGGAAATGCATTGGCTGCTGTGGTCGAGGTCAAATCCATACCGGTATGTACAGGCATGGCCACTGGTCATTTGTTAGCAAAAGCCGCAGGAGGCGTCCCTCCATACGGATATAGCTGGAGCATCCCTTCCGGATCAGGCGAAGAAGTTACCGGTTTACCTGCTGGTCTGTACCAGGTTACGGTGACCGATCAGTTAGGCAAATCTATCCTGGCCAGCGCAATTGTTCCTTCTTCTCCGGTCATGACAGTGACGACCCTTATCAATGCAAAGTCTTCTGACATACTGGCCACAGATGGAAAAGCTACTGCAAAAGTTGTAGGAGGAGCTGAGCCTTATGAGTTTAAATGGAGCAATGGGGAGACGGCTTCTCAGGCATTAAAATTGCCGGAAGGAACGCATGCCCTGAGTATTGTTGATGCCAATGGATGCATCGCCACAACTTCTGTAGTGATGGAAGGAGAGAAAGTGTTGAAAACACTTGACATCACAACGATTGCTGTAGGTCAGACGATTCGCGTGGACAAGTTGTATTTCGAGGCAGATAGTGCAACCATCAAGCCTGAATCCTATGCAGTGCTGGAGGAAATTTACACTTTTCTGAAGGAGCATGACCAGGTGAATATCGAAATCGGTGGTCATACGAACAGCCTGCCGGAAGAAGCATATTGCGACCGGCTGTCTACTGCCCGCGCAAAAGATATCGCCGAGTATCTCTATGACAAAGGCATCCAACAATCACGTATCAGCTACAAAGGATATGGCAAGCGTCAACCTATCGCGACCAATCAAACGGTCGATGGACGAAGGAGAAATCAGCGGGTGGAGATCAAGATTGTTTCACTTTAAACGATAAACGAAAAGTGAAAAACGATGCTTCGACTACGCTCAGCAACCGAAAGTAAAAAGCGATGTGCTGAGCGGACGGCTCGTAAGCTGTAGCCCAAGGTTGAGGGATAGCTGGTCGAACCAGTTGAAGTATGAAGAATTAAAAATGGGAAGAGGAGTTCAGATTTTTAAACCTGTCTTGTTAGATAGAATCAGCAGAGCATTTAAAGCGTACCACATATTTTTTACCCAAAATTTCTGATCACTTCTGTGATTTTGTTTTTCACCACGGGCCAGGTAATACGGGTATCAATAACCAGCGGGTCAGGATCCTTTTCAGCATCTTCAAAATAGGCCAGGCTACGCAAAACATGAAAAGTGGTCTGGTGAGGGTATTTTTCCAGATAGAGACCAAACATCTCTTCCAGTGTAAAATGCTGAAGTAAAAAATACACATCATAAAAATCCTTCCTGCTGCCACGACCAGAAACGGCATCAAGTTTCATGGGTGCAATATCTTCCAGCGACAGCAGTCTTAAACCATTTTCCTGTTGTATGGGACGAATAAAAGGATAGCGAAAATGAATAAAATCAACTTTAACACCCTCTATTGTACAAATCAGGGATAGCGTTGATTTTTGAAGCAGTACCGGGGTAAAATGATTTGACAAATCGGCCAGGAGCTGGTCAGGATCAAAAGTGTGTAAAGTGAAGAAATTCAGATCAACTGATTTGCGATGTCCGATCTGAAGAGCCAAAGCTGTTCCACCCACTAAAACAAAATTGTCCAGGGATTTCTCAGCCATTAATCCCTTCAATACTGCCAATGTGATGTTGTCAACGGTCTTTGTGTATAGCATCTGAAATCCGAAAGGGGAATATTAAAATATAGACTACAAAAATGAAGCACCTTATCATCAAGGTATCTTGCCTCCTTTACGACTTCCTTAATTTTTTCGATCCCATAATAGGATATTATATGTCTAAAGTCCTCCATAGTGCCTAGACTCATCACGCGATCTATGATATAAGGAGCATGTTGATCAAAATCAAGTGACGAAATAGCTACATCCCAGAATAAATGAGGAGATAAATCCTGTAGACCAATTCGTTGTTGTAACATGTTGCTTTACTATTGTGTCCTAAATGTAAGCAGTGTTTTCGAATAATAGTGCTCTCCAGGACGTATCACTATAGAAGGAAACCCAGGTTGATGAGGCGAATCCGGAAAATGCTGCGTCTCCAGGCATAATCCACTTCGTGGCGTAAGTGCAACGTTGTTTTTCCCCGCAAGATTACTTTGTAGAAAATTAGCAGTGTATAACTGCATTCCAGGCTCATCGGTATATACCTCCATTTTCCGACCACTGGCAGGATCATAGAGTGTGGCAGCATGATGCATGTCTCCGGATGGATTGTCAAACACCCAGAAGTGATCATAACCATGTCCGATCATGAGCTGAGAATCTTGTTGTTCGATATCACGACCAACTTCTTTGAATGTTCGGAAATCAAAAGGAGAGCCATCAACACTTCTGATCTCCCCGGTGGGAATCATCGTCTCATCTACCACCAGAAAATGATCCGCAGAGATCATCAGCTGGTGATCAAGTATATCCTCTTTACTATCTTGAAGATTGAAGTAAGTGTGTTGTGTCAGATTGATGATGGTCGGTTGATCAGTGATTGCATGATATGCAAACGAAAGTGTATCATCATCACCGAGTATATAAGTCACCTCTACTTGTAGCTTACCAGGATAACCTTCATCCCCATCCGGGCTCAGGTGCGTGAATCGAATACCAACACCCTCTTCAGTTTCTATTTCTTCTGCAGCCCACACAGCGTGACTAAATCCCTTGACGCCGCCATGCAAATGATGCGGAGGCAGGTTTTGTGCAAGCACGTATTCCTTTCCTTCAATTGAAAACTTTCCATTGGCGATACGATTTGCAAACCGACCTACCACACAACCGATATAAGCATTTGATTGGAGGTATCCCTCCAGGTCATCATACCCCAACACGATATCTGCAAACACACTATGCCGGTCAGGTACTTTCAGTGATGTGATCGTGCATCCATAGTTGATCACTTTCAATTCAACTCCGTTACGATTCACCATCGTAAATTCACTGACCTCCATACCGGATGGTGTGGTACCGAAGATTTTTTTACCCCTAAATCCCCTATAGGGGACCTTATTACCAGCCATTGATTTCTTTTGATCTGCCGTACGCGGGCTTAGTTACAAACTAAGCCCAGCGACGTATTTATGGAGGCCTGCGGCCTCCAATGTTATATCCCTTAGCAGCCTCACGCCTCACGCCTCACGCCTCACGTCTCATGCCCGACGCCGCTGGCCTGGTGTCCCCACCACCAGCTGAGTGGAACTCACGCAAGGATCACCTTTACTGTTTCCACAATATCCCTCAAGGCACTCTCTACCACCTTTGAATCCTGATGACGCAGGATAATAAAACCTTCGCCTTCATAACTCTGTGATTTTTCCTGTCCGGGTTTAGGAATCCGCACATCCGTGATGATATCAGCATACTTCGCACGCACGACATCGAGTCCTTCAACATGCGACACGCGACCTTCACCCTGACCACGCAAATATGCTGCTCCGCTGCTATATTTTATGTCCGTAGAGATGGGCTCGTCATAAATCATAAGTTTGGCCCATGCCCTGATGGCATCAAAATCACATGCACGTGAAATTAGTGTGGTAAACTGCGCTCCCGGAGGACGGGCCGCTATTTCGGAAATGGCGATGCTGCCGTCTTTTCTCCTGAACCATTCCATGTGGCTCAGTCCTGTCTTCATCCCCAGCACATCAAGTGCTTTTTTACCGGCCTTGCGTATATCATCAAAGGCCCTTCCCTGGTGTTCCTTCCGAAGCATCACCCGCCATTGAATCCACGGATTAGACATCGCTTCCAGCGGAGTCGGATAATAATGATTGATCGTCTGACCTAGTATCTTTCCATTGAGTGAAAAAGTATCCAATGAAAATTCTTCTCCCTGGATAAACTCTTCGATGATCACACCATCCGCTACTGCATGTCCGAGCGAGGAAAAGGCAGCCACCATTTCTTCATCATTGCTCACTCTATAGGTGGTTTGCGATCCTGCCCCGGAAACCGGCTTTGCAACCACCGGATAAGGACACTTCTGTATAAACTCAAAAGCACTCTCCAGATCATGTGTCAGGGCATGCTTTGCACAGGGGATTCCGTTCTCATTAAAGAGCATTTTCATTCGCGCCTTGTCCCTGAAATTGAGCGCAGTCTCCGTATTCATCCCGGGGACTCCGACAGCCAGGCGGGCTTCAGCCATGGGCACCTGGAGCTGCTCAGTAGCTCCGAGCAGACGATGGAATGGGCCGGTGATTCGCTGGAGATCGGTCAGGGTCTTGATCAGGGTCCATTTGTCAAATACATCACCTACTTCCCTGGATATAGAGATCCTGCTCTGTTGCCATGAAGGGAGCATAGAGATAGGTTCCTGGCTGATGACCACGAGACGCACGTCATGGAGGGTGGTGAGGGATTCAATAAACCGCACAGCATTGGCGGTGAAATTGGGGGTGATATAGGCAATCGTTGTCATGGGAATGTGAAGTTAAGTGAATGCTTCGACTTGCCAAACTCATCCATATGTCGGGGGCGTATTGCATCCGCCCCCAAAAAACCGGATTTCTTTTGTCGGGGGCGTATTGCATCCGCCCCCAAAAAACCGGATTTGTTTTGTCCGGGCGGTTGCAAAACGCCCCGGACAAAACAAAAAGGAATAACTGAACTAAATATAGAATGCCGTTGGAGGGCAACCGGTTGCTGAGCGGGCGGACAAGGTAGTGTTAAAGGCAGCCGAAGCATCTCCGCCAACCTGTTGTATCTATCGAATTCATTATTCTATTTTCGCCATTCACATTCGTCACTCATGAAACCATCAAAATATTTCCTGACCATGTTGATCA
>JANNSS010000082.1:0-8141 GCA_031402955.1 Saprospiraceae bacterium | reverse complement strand
GACTCGAGATCTTTTCTTCTTGGAAATTGTCCCGACAAAGCAAGAAAATCCCTGTCAGCTTCCGGTGATATCAGCGTTTGTAAAAACAGCCATGCACGCTCCGGATCCTTACAAGTATTGAAGATGACCATGTTTTTCGGATCGCCATAGGAGTAAATCGGACCGGTCATACTATCCGGTACAGGCATATGTATAAAGTCGTACTGAAAACCTTCGGTCTTGAAGCGTTCATTTTGCTCTATTGTCCAGGGACCGATAAAAGTCGAAGCTATACGTGCTGCCAGGAATGGATCACTTTGTCCCTTCTGTTGTTCGCGCGGAAAATAATCGTTTGCATACAATGCTTGTAAAAAAGTAAATACACCAATGCCATGTTCATTATTGAACGCGGCCTTGCCCTCCCTTACAATCGGTGCCCCCTGCGATGATGCATAATAGAGTGGAAGGAAATTAAAAAATCGTTGCCACCAGATGGGGTTCACTTCGCTTATACCCAGCCATTGATTTCCAAGGTTGGCAGCCTGGGCATGCGCTTTAATTTTTGCACCTGCTTCAAGATAAGATGAATAATTGCCCGGAACATCTGCAATACCTGCAGCCTGAAACATATCGGGATTGTACATCATCATGATGGGATTTACTTTCCAGGGCACCTGGTATATATGTCCATCTTCTGAAGTGATTTCTTTGATCACTTGTGAATCACAACGCTGATATAAAAACTCAAGAAATCCATCGAGTGTGTCCAGTGGGATCAACACACCGCTACGTGCAAAATCCTCCACATCCCCCTGCCACATATTGGCATAGATATCCGGTGTGGTCTTGCCTACAACCGCTGCCAGGAGGACTTCTTCGCTGGATTGACCTTCCGGTACGGGTTGAAAAAAAAACGGTAGTTCAGGGTGACTTAGATTCCAGCGGTCGACGTATTGTTTGGTAAATTTTATTTCTTCAGGATTACTGGATGACCAGAATATAAAAGTGTTGTCATCTTGCTGACTGGACCGGCATGATGCCAGGCCACTGAGCAAGAGGCAACTAATATATACCTGGTGTCGTAAACGCATATGCGATTCAATCTATCCTGTAAAAATGGTGACAGCAAGCTCTCTTAGGATCTCACAATGCGCGTGCTGTATTGTGGAGGATTCCCGGAAGTCCCTGCATGATTACCCGGAGGAATAAACTGTCCGGGGGTGATTTGTTTGTTCCAGTCAAATTTGCTTTTCTCCTGGTATATTTTCCTGAATTGCATCGGGCTGCATTGATGAGCACTTTTAAACATGCGGTTAAAATTGGCCATGTTATTAAAGCCGGACAAAAATGCAATACGACTAATCTGTTCATCTGACTCGATGAGCAACTTACAGGCATGTTCGAGACGCATCGCTATCAGATAATCTGAAAAACTTCTATTGGTGGCTTTCTTAAAAAAGTGACTAAACGCTGAATCACCGAGATTTACTTCCCCTGCCACATCCGACATCTTCAAACCGCTTTCCTGAAAATGCCGCATCAGATACTGGTATGCTGCATGCAATCTTTTACTGTTGACCTGAACAGGATTGACATTAAAACCTTCACTGGCGAGGAATTCGAATTGTCGTGATTTTGACAAAAGGTCAAATAGCAGTAAAAATTCGGTCGCGCTCTCGACACCGGTCAGCCTGGTCAATCGCTGGATTCTCTTTTTTGCTTCAACGAGTGTTTTACCATAAAAACGGATACCACGACCCGAACTGACGAGGAAGGTCTGAATGAGTGAAAATGGTTTTTTAGCCAAAAGTGCTTTATCAAACAAATGCATGTCAAACTGTATGGTAATCACACGGCATGGGTCTTTAGCAGTCCCTTGTTTGTCTTCATCATCCCATTTATGGAACAAATATGGACCGATCAGCACGAGATCCTTATCCTTATACCGCTGGGTTGAATCTCCCATTATGCGGTTTCCCGCACTGCCTGAGACGAGGGTCAATTCAAATTCTGCATGGTTGTGAATCGGGTACTCAAAACCTTTGTTTACTGAGTCCAGAATCACAAACAAGTCCGCTCCTGTCACCGGTGTGATTTCCTGATATACTTTCATAATATTAATAACTCTTGAAATACGAAGGATTAGATTTTCATAAAAATACCATTCTTTTCACTTAAAGTACAGATTTGCTGATTTGCTTCTTTGTAGTTTCACCTACCCATCCTATACATTATCGCCTGGTGATACTTTCTAGTTGACGCTATCCAGGAGCCTGGTTGTTTTAAAAATTTAATGCATGACACGACGTATACTGAAAGCAGCCAAACTCCATCTGACCTGTAGCCTTTTGCTCCTGTCGGTGCTTGTCACAGGTCAAAATCTCACCATAACCGGCATCGTAGTGTCCGGCGAAGATCAACAACCCCTTATCGGAGCTAACATCGTGGTCAAAGGCACACAAGATGGTACGATCACCGATTTTAATGGTGCCTATTCTCTTTCCGCGTCCGCAGATGCCGTCCTCCAGTGCAGTTATACCGGGTTTGTAACCCAGGACGTGAAAGTAAGTGGCCGGTTAACCATAAATCTGACGCTTGAAGCCGATAACCAGTTGCTTGAGGATGTGGTAGTCGTAGGTTATAAAAAGGAGATCAAAAGCAATATCTCCAGTGCTATATCAACCGTGAAAGCTGAAAACATCAATCATCTTCCTCTTTCCGGTCTCGATCAGGCGCTCCAGGGACAGGCCGCAGGTGTCCAGGTCACTCAGACCACCGGTGCACCGGGAGATGATATTGCCGTCCGTATACGAGGTGCCGGCACATTAGGCAACAATAACCCATTATATATCATAGATGGCGTCCCTACCACAGGTAATATCAACATGTTTTCGATCTCTGACATTGAGTCCATTGAAATACTGAAAGACGCTGCATCTGCTTCCATCTATGGATCCAGAAGTGCAAACGGGGTCATCGTCATTACTACCAAAAAAGGGAAGAAGGGTGCGCCGGTATTCAATTTTGACTCATACTATGGTATACAGGAAGCAAACCGCCTGCCTGACCTACTGAACACCGAAGAATTTCTCCTGATCCGAAATGAAGCCATCAACAATGCAAACAGCCTCCGCGATCCGATTCGTCAACTCGATACCTATGACGTGGCCATACTCGACACCCTTGGCGAGGTCAATTGGTTGGATGAAGTTTTTAATTCAGCTCCAACTCAACGCTATTCATTGTCTGCTTCAGGCGGAGGAGATAATGGCAGCTTTTATCTGCTTGGTGAATACTCAAGCCAGGAAGGTGTTTTCAGGAGACAACGCTATGACAAATATTTGATGCGCTTCAACGGTGATATAGGTACGAAGAAATTCACGGTCGGAAACAATATCTCGTTTTCTTACACCGATCGTGATGTCATCAATAGTTCAGGCGATGGTGGCGGGCCGGGCAATGAGTTGAGTGGTATCCGCTATGCACTGATTGCAGCACCCGTCTTTCCGATCTATGATCAAAATGGAAATTATAATAATACTTCGGCTACGCTTGGAGATCCAACCTTATATGGTGATGGCAATGCCAATCCACTCGCATTTATCGATGCTACCAACTGGACCGTGCAACGCTACCGCTTCTTCGGAAATGTATTTGCGGAATATAAATTCCTGCCCAACCTGACTTTCAGAACTAACCTGGGTGCGGACATTCTCTTCCAGAATGAAAACATATTTAAAGAGAGACTTTCTGCTGCTATATACGATCCAACTTCGCTCAGTCGCGGTAATGTAACTGACCGCACGATGATATGGAACAATACACTTGATTACTCCACATCGATCGGTGCTTCCAAATCACATAATGTCAGTTTACTGATTGGTATGGAAGCTATCGAAAACCGCACTGACTACCTGGGTGCTTCTGCCAGAAATTATTTTCTGAGTGATCCTAATTTTCAATTTATCGACAACAGTGTAACTCAGGAACTGGGAGACATTGATGCATCAGGTATCGCCACCGAATGGGGTCTGATGTCTTATTTTGCCCAGGCCGGCTACAATTATAAGAGCCGTTACATCCTCAGCGGTTCTGTACGTCGTGATGGTTCTTCCCGATTTGGTAAAGCCAACCGGTATGCTGTTTTCCCTGCGGTTTCTGCTGCATGGAATGTGTCAGGCGAATCATTCTTTGACAACATAGATATCATCTCCCATCTTAAGCTCAGAGCAAGTTGGGGTCAACAAGGAAACCAGGAAATCGGAATCTATCCATACAGCTCACTAGTGGAAACAGGCATCATTGAATATCCTTTTGGTGGACAGATCTCCACAGGTACTGAAATAGTAGAAACCGGAAATGAAAACATCAAGTGGGAGACGACGACACAAACAGATTTTGGAATGGATATGAGTTTGTGGGATGATCGATTATCGATCATCGCCGATTATTTTATCAAACGGACTGATGATATCCTGGTGCGCGTTCCCTTGCCTCAATCCGCAGGAGCCTTTACTCCACCGTATGTCAATGCTGGTACTGTTGAAAACAAAGGACTTGAGTTTGCCATCAGCTATCGCAACACCATCAGTGATCTGCACTATAATATCGGGGCTAACATTGCGACTATCGACAATAAAGTTATTTCGATAGCAGGCACTGAGCCATTACTTGGTGGATTTGGATTGTCAGATGGCCCTATCACGCGCACCGAGCCAGGTCATCCGTTGGGTTCTTTCTATCTCTATGAAATGTTGGGGATATTCCAAACGCAGGAAGAAATCGATGCCAGCGCGTTTCAGGCTGATGATACCAGACCTGGCGATGTGCGTTTTGCAGACTTGAATGGTGATAATGTGATCAATGATGATGACCGTGCACATGTAGGAAATCCTTTTCCGGACTTCACACTTGGATTCAACCTGGGCTTTCAATACAAAAACTTTGACTTGTCCGTCCTGGTACAAGGTGTATTTGGCAACGATGTATATTTTCTCTACGGAAACTTCGCCTACGAAACGCAACTGCGTGGATTCAACAGCTATGCAACAATCCTGGATCGTTGGACGCCCACCAACACAAACACAGATATTCCTAAAGTCAGTGTAGATGACCGTAATAATAACCGCCGGATCTCTACCCGCTTTTTAGAAGATGGCTCATACGCACGGGTACGCAATGTGACGCTGGGTTACACCTTTAACAATCTTCTGAAAACAGATAAAATCAAAGAATTGCGTCTTTATGTTTCTGCGCAAAATCTCTTCACGTTTACAAAATATTCAGGTCTCGATCCTGAAATACAAGCGAATACGAATGACACGCAGGGATATAATGTTTCTTCAGATCTGGCAGTCGGTATAGACTGGGGCACCGTACCTGCTCCACGGACTATCCTTGTCGGCATGAACATCAAATTTTAAAATCATGAAAAGCTATATATACACTTCGATCCTGTTTGTCCTGCTCTGCACCTGGTGTACATCCTGTGGCGATATCCTGGATAAGGATCCGCTAGGCAGGCTTGATGCAGATAACTATTTCAAGACGGCAGAAGATGCCATCCAGGGAATCAACGCCACTTACCGGCCATTGCTGATGAACAATGAAAACAATAACTTCTATTGGGTATTTGGCACACTGGCATCAGACGAGTCACTTGCAGGTGGAGATGGCTCTCGTCCCGGGATCATTGAAATTGACATCCTCCAGCACACTGCTTCCACACAGGAAATAAATGATTTCTGGAAACTGAATTATGCCGGCATCGTGCAGGCTAACACAGTGATATCGAAAACGCCACTGGTAGATGCAGATCAGGAACTCAAAAACAGGATTATCGGTGAAGGACTCTTCCTGAGATCTTACTATCATTTTATTCTTGTTCAGGTCTTTGGTGATGTGCCATTGATCCTGGAGATCCAGGCACCGGATGAGGTGCTCGTATCCCGCACACCAAAAGCAGATGTGCTCGCACAGATTGCAGCAGATTGTGAACTAGCTGCCTCCATGCTGCCATTGACCTATGCTGGCAGCGATGTCGGCAGAGTCACGAAAGGAGCCGCTCTTGCACTTGCTGCTAAAGCTCATCTCTACCTTGAAGATTATGAATCTGTGCTCACCAATATTTCGGATATCAAAGGTCTTGGGATTTATTCGCTGCAAGCAGATTACAGGAATAACTTTTACGACTCTACTCAAAACAACAGTGAATCTGTCTGGGAAATCCAACATGAGAACCTTGAGCTTGGTGTCGGAAACTATCTGAATCAATGGTGGCTCTCTAAAAAAGTACAGGATGGCTACGGCTTTGCTGAAGTGAGTATGGAGTTTATCAATGCGTTTGAACCTAACGATCCCAGGTTGAAATATTCTGTAGCGCGTCACAATGAAGAATATTTTGGCGTGACCTACAAAGCATCCTTTTCTTCTACCGGGGCCAGCCCAAGGAAATACCTCCAACACAAGGATGAGGTAACCCAAAAGTCTGATGGTGGCATTAACTATACTGCTATCCGCTATGCTGATGTATTGTTATGGGAAGCAGAGGCACTTGCTGAATTGGGAAGAGCTTCAGAGGCTTTGATCCCGCTGGAAGAAGTCAGAGCCAGGGCCAGAGCACAATCAACAGATCCTTTGAATTCGCTCCCTCCTATCATTACTACCGTCCAACAAGAACTGATCGATCTAATACGTCATGAACGCCTGGTGGAACTGGGATTTGAAATGCATCGCTTCTTTGACCTGGTCAGATGGGGTATCGCAGCCGATATCATAGATGGATTTGCAGTTGGAAAAAATGAAGTATTCCCCATCCCACAGACCGAACTTGATCTCAATCCAAATCTTTCACAGAACGCAGGATACTAATCCATATTTATGAAGCATATGCCTTACCGGTTGTTTATTATTTTTTGCATGTCAGTCCTGTCAGGGAACCTGGTGGGGCAGGTATCACAAATTGAAATAGCCCGGGTAGAGTTAATGCCAAATGAACCATCGCCCTACTTTATGCGCGATTGGAATGCTGTCGCTACCGCTTATGATTCCTTTGTCTATGATGAGCAAAAAACCGGCCAGCACCTCCCGCTTGTATTTGTTCGTCCGCAAGGTGTCAACTATCCTGGTCGAGAGTCCTTCGGACTTGATACTTACGTCGGAACCTTCAGTAATGAAAATGGGGAAGGCATCAATGTATTGCCATCGATCGTCAGTGCTACGCTTGCAGGCATTGACAAGACAAATCAATTTGGTCGCAACTGGGTACTCATGAGCCAGGACTATTTTAATAAAGCAAATGGCGAGAATCTATATCTCAACAATATCGGTGGACATAGTGGGAGTGACTGGTGGTATGATATGATGCCCAATATTTACTTCTATCAACTCTACGATCTCTATGGGCCTATTGGTGATGCGCAAAACCAGTTTCACCAGGTGGCGGAACGCATGTCCGGAGCTGTACAAGCGATGGGTGGTAGTGCTACTCCCTGGACCAGAGCATTTATGGATTATCGCGCATGGGACTTCCTCAATATGCAACCCAATGCGGATGGCGTACATGAACCAGAGGCGGCCGGGGCATATGCCTGGATTCTCTACCATGCTTATAAAGAAACCGGTGATGAAGCATACCTCCGTTCAGCCGAATGGAGCATGGAGTACCTCATCAACCTGAACAGCAATCCATCGTATGAATTGCAACTACCCTATGGTGCCTATGCCGCAGCCAAAATGAATGCGGAGATTGGTACCGAATACAATATTGAAAAATTACTTTTCTGGATATTCAATCGTGGGCCGCTCAGAGGCTGGGGTACGATTGTCGGTACCTGGAATACGCTTGATGTGTCAGGCCTCGTCGGAGAGGCAAATGATGGAGGTAATGATTATGCATTTCAGTTGAATGGTGTACAGCAGGCTGGAGCCTTAGTACCACTCGTGCGCTATGATAAACGATTTGCGCGCACCGTTGGAAAGTGGATGCTCAATGTGGCCAATGCCACACGATTGATGTACCCTGGATTTTTACCAAGTCATCTTCAGGATGCAGATGCATGGTCCGATACTAACGATCCAAAAGCGGTGATTGGGTATGAAGCTTTGCGTGAAGTGTGGCAGGGATCAAGTCCCTATTCAACAGGCGATGCTTTAAAAGGCAC
>JANNSS010000081.1:0-7572 GCA_031402955.1 Saprospiraceae bacterium | reverse complement strand
TCCGGCCGTGGCCACATAGACTACCCCATTGTTGCCATCAATGGCTATATCAATGATCCGGTTGTCCAGCAAAGGACTGTTTGCAGTGGTATAAGAAGCAACCTCCTCATTACCGGCAGGTGATTGCACAAAGACACCACTCCCGGTGCCAAACCACTTGCGGTTTGCGCCATCTATGGCAATGGAATAAATCGTTTCTTCCCCAAAGAGATAATTGAGGACACCATCCTGCTCTACTTTGATACGACTCCCCTGGTGCCCGTTGAAAATATCCCCTCCACCATCAAAGACTACCGGTCCTTCAGCCGTCCCGACCCATATATCTCCCTCTACATCTACTGCAAGGCAGTTGACACTATTGGACGGAATAGCTGTGTTGGAAGAGCTGAGCTGGACACAACGATCATCTGTCTCGTCATCGATCGTGCCACCATCATCAAATACAATCAGGCTCGCTGCCTTACTATATAGCATGATCCATTTATAACCACGCCTGTCTACAACAACCTGTGATGTGTTAGTGATATTAGTGCATGCAAGTGGAAATGATTTCCAGGTTCCATCCGCTTTTAAGACACTGAGTGGTTCACCGGCAAGGTAATTGGTGACCCAGAGGTTGTTGTCGTCATCAAATGCTAATCCGGCTATACGCTCTCGTGCCTCATCTCCAACAGCTCCCTGGAGCGAACTATTGGTTTTATTAAAGACCGTATAGGTTTCGCCATCATATTTTAAGAGTCCACCCCAATATGAACCTACATAGGTGATATCCTCCTCAGGATGAGGCAAAATGCGGAAAAAATTTAAGAGGCCTGAGGCTTCTATTTCAGGCGTGTTAAACTGGTTGTAGGTGGCCCATCTGACCCTGTCAAAAGTGTAAAAGCCATCCCGGTTGCTTTGATAGCCATAGCTCTCTGAGGCACCTCCGGTAGCCACATACAATATGCCATCCTTGACTTCCATTTCGCTCACACTTCCGGAATAGGGGGTGTTGTACGTCAACCGGTCACATGGAGTGAAATGATTTTGGGCCACCCTGTATTCAGGGAATTCGTCGGCATACCAAATCCTTCCCTTTCCATCTTCAATCGCATAGGATGGCCTATAAGTGCAGTTGATCCCGTTTTCGTGCCAGAATATTGAATTTTGGAAATAAGCCACTTTACCGATGCATCCTGCGTCACATAAAAATCCAACCATGAGATTCTGACCTTCCGGGGAGATAAAACTGAGGGTGTATCCCTGGATTTCATGCCAGAAAATAAATTCTTCCTGATCAAACTTGTACAAATCACCGTCTATACCGGCATACAACAGGTCTTTATAAACAGCTACGGCCTGACAGCTATACTGCGCGGGTAAGCCGGGAACAATGACTTTTTCCCAGCTACTGAAATCTTCAATAATATTACCTGACAGCGGATCATAACTATACAATCCACTTTCCACAGCGAGGAAATACTTACCGTTAAATTTAGTAAAACCCCTGACCGGACTTCCTGTAAACACAGTTGATATAAACTGCCCGCTCAACAGGTCAAGCACCAACATTCCAAAAGGGGCTGAAAGATAAACCAGCGATCCGTCGTCAGTGTAGATGTTGGTTATCTTTTTATCTCCCTGGATGGAGGTGTTGCGCAGGATATCGTTGACGTTGGTTACGCCATTGGTATCCATGAGATCGATATTACCATTGGCATATCCGATGATCAGGGTCTTCAGGGGTTCATGATATCGTATCCATGAAGGTTTCACATCGCTGAGTCCATCCACTTTTGAAAAGAATTCCACTTGCGAGGTATCCGCTTTGAGAATGGCGATCATGGCAAACTCGCTACCGTAGTATACGCGTGTCGGGCTTTGAGTGACGGTCGCGCCTCCATTATAAGGGAGATGTTCTGACCATTGCCCGATGCTGAGGTCGCTCTGACCGAAAGTGAAAAGTGAAAAGTGAAAAGTGAAAAGTGAAAGTAATAGGATGATTCGGGTGCAGAAGTTTGTTTTCGGGATATCAGGGAGGCTGCCGGCCATTGGAAAATTCAGGCAAGAGGGTAGTGTATTTGTATTCTTCATAAATCAACTCAAAGATAAACCTGGAAAGATGTCGGGGGTAAACAACCGATGTTTGGACTGATAACCCCTTATTAATGCCGGAGAGGCCGGAATTATTGTCTGTAGAGTCGGGAGCCGTCCAGAAACTGATAAATGCTTTCGGGCACCATATATCGGATTGATAATCCATCTGCAATGCTCTGCCGGATATAGGTGGAGGAGATATCCAGCATCGGCACGTCATATATCCTGATGTCTGCTGCTGGTATCAGCGATTGGTCAATGGGAATGCCTTCCCGCTTATACACATGGATTATATAGCGCTCGAGCAGCAATTCATAGTTTTTCCATTTGCTGATACTCCCCAGGTTGTCCGACCCCATGATCATCGAAAAATCGTGCTGGGGATATTTTTCGTGGAGATACACCATGGTATCGATGGTATAAGAGGGCTTGGGCAGTGAAAATTCAATATTTGATGCTTTCAGTCTTGGGTTGTCATCAATGGCCATTTGCACCATGTGCAGGCGGTCAAAATCATTGGCCAGTGTCGAACGAAGTTTGAGGGGGTTGTGTGGAGAAACTACAAACCAAACCTGCTCAAGGTCAGTTCTTGAGGCCATATATTCCGCGATGATCAGGTGACCGGTATGGATGGGATTGAAGGAACCGAAGAAAAGGCCTATGCGCTTTGGCTGAAGCATTGAGGTTTGTTTTCACAAATATAGGTGTTCAGGGGGCAGGACGCAGGAGGCAGGGAATTGTATGTCGGGGCCAATAAAAAGATGTAGGGGTTCAAAATTTTGAACCCCTACATCTTTTTATTGGTCCAGGTTATTGTTCGCCGAGGGTATCTTTCATGCCGTCCAGTGCTTTCTCCACGAGATCATGCCAGTCGGTATGGTAATAGAAGGGGACTTCGACCCACTTCTGGAGATAGACCGGCTGGCCATAGGGCTTGTAATATTGCCAGCCTAGGATCCCTGAATCGGGTAAGGTCTGCCCGTCTAGCTTGAGGACGATGCGATCATCATACATCATGGCAAAGGCCCTGCCCTTGTATTCTATTGAAGGAGCAGACAGTAAGGTGGATTTGCGGAGATGGGGATGGAGGCTTTCCATTCGGGCGCATAGATTCATGAAAAAAGCAAGTGCTGTCATGTGTCCGGAACGTATGGTTAGCACAATATAAACACTTTATAAAAATATATAATGTGTTTATCGAAAAATTTTGGTAAATTTTTTCAGCTATCACTAAAAGCTGCCAGCCACCAGCTTCCAGCTTCCAGAAAAAAGAGGTGCCGTTGCAGGAGCGTCGTGGCGAGCGTAGCCGAACTATTTGCTCCTGCAACCAGATGAATACCCGGCGAAATTCCTATTAGGATTCAATATTGGACTTCACATAGTCGCAGGAGCAAACTCCTGCAACGGCAAGAAGCCTATAAGCTTATGAGCACATAAGCTATAAGCCTTTAAACTCATCACCCTTTAAACCCATTCGTCTTATGGCTGGCGTCACAAAACGGAAGATTGGAAGACCCACCGCATCTGCAGAATGAAATGCCGTTTGGTTTCTCCACGACGGTACCGTCTGCCAGTGTTATCTCACAATGGCCTAAGACTCTGACCGGGCCATTTTCAAATACTTTTACTTTGCTTTTTTCGGGAATTGTTATTTCAGGTGTTGGTGATTCCATAGTTATTGTTTGTAAAGTTGAATTTTTTATTGAAAGGGCTCCGGAAGGACAGGCATTGACCGTGTCTATCAGGGCTGTATTGTCTGCTGCTTCAGGATGCACCCAGGGTCTTTCCCTAGGATTGAATACTTCAGGCAAGGTATGAAAACAAACTCCGGAATGGATACAGAGATCGGGTTGCCATACGATGGTCAGGTCGCCTTTGGTATATTCTTTTTTAAGCATTTTCTATAGTTAAACTGTTGATGGGTTGATTAGTTGATGGGTTGATGGGTTGATAGGGGCTTATGGCTTATTGGCTTATGGCTTATTGGCTTATGGATTATTGGTTGATATGCTTATGAGGTGAATTGGGTGGTTACTTCAGGAGGAGGCCGACCGGGCAGTGGTCGCTGCCCATTTCGTTTGGCATGATGAAACTATCGCCAACGGAAGTCATCAGGGGGCTGGAGACCAGGAAGTAATCTATACGCCATCCGATATTTTTCGGGCGGGCTCCAAACCGGGCGCTCCACCAGCTGTAGCCTGGTTCGTCTGGTCGTAAATGGCGGTAGGTGTCGGTAAAGCCCGCTTTGAGCAATGCGCTCATACCATCAATTTCCTGTTGGGTATACCCTGAGGTCTTGTTGTAATTTTCTTTTGGCCTGGCCAGGTCAATCGGCTGATGTGCGACATTAAAATCTCCGCACGCAATCACCGGTTTCTTTTTTATAAGCTTAGACAAGTATCCCTTAAAATCCTTATCCCAGACCTGCCTGTAATCCAATCTGGCAAGTTCGCTACCTGAGTTAGGGATATAGGCGGTAAGCAGGTAGAAATCATCAAACTCCGCTGTCACTACTCTACCTTCCTGATCATGCTCTTCGATACCGATTCCATAAGATACATTCAGCGGTTTGTGACGGGTCAGAATGCCTGTCCCCGAATATCCTTTGCGTACTGCGGAGGAGGAAAAGATTTCGTAGTCTTTCAAATCCTTGAGTGCCTGCCGTACTTCATCATCCTGCGCCTTGGTTTCCTGCAGGCAGATGATATCCGCATTCCATGCTTTGACCTGATCGGCAAACCCTTTTTTGGCGACAGCCCGGACACCGTTGACATTCCAACTTATTAATTTCATCCTGATGTGTATTAACGTGGGTAAGATAGGAAAGTTGCTAAAAAAAGCTGTCAGTTGTCAGCTATCAGCTATCAGTTCTGAGCTACCAGCTGCCAGAGTATTTTACGCTTTCGCGGTTCGGTATAATCGGCCATCGGCCGTTGCAGGAGTTTGCTCCTGCAACCACCGGAATTCCATTGTAGATTCTTCATAGGAATTTCGATGGGTATTCACTTGGTCGCAGGAGCAAACTCCTGCAACGGCCCCTTCTTTTAATCTTCTAACCTCCTAAGCCCTCACCCCATAAGCTTATAAGCTTACAAACCACTACTTTTACACCAACTATCCATCAATGAGTAAAATAAAAATAGGTCTTGTCCAGATGAGTTGTGTAGCCGACAAAGCTGCCAATATCACACGGGCTATCCAGGGTATCCGGAAAGCACATGCCGGAGGTGCACAGATCGTGTGTCTGCAGGAATTATTTACCTCCCTGTATTTCTGCGATGAAGAAAACTATGACCACTTCGCACTCGCGGAAGCGATACCCGGCCCTTCGTCTGAAACACTAGCCTCTGTTGCTGCCGAACTGGGTGTAGTCATCATTGCCTCTTTGTTTGAAAAGAGGGCTCAAGGTTTATATCATAACACGACTGCAGTGCTGGACGCAGATGGCACTTACCTTGGAAAATACCGGAAGATGCACATCCCGGATGATCCGAGTTATTATGAAAAATTTTACTTCACACCCGGCGATCTGGGGTATAAAGTTTTTAAAACAAAATTTGCCACGATTGGTGTCCTGATATGCTGGGACCAATGGTATCCTGAAGCGGCCAGAATCACCTCGCTGATGGGCGCTGAGATACTATTTTATCCTACGGCTATCGGATGGGCGACATCACAGGATGCTGCTACCAATACGGAACAATACAATGCGTGGCAGACCATCCAGCGCAGTCATGCAGTAGCCAATGGCGTGTATGTCGTGAGTGTCAACAGGGTTGGGTTTGAACAGGATGGCCGCATGCAATTCTGGGGCGGGTCATTTGTTTCAAATCCATTTGGGACTGTCGTATACCAGGCTTCGCATGAACAAGAAGAAACACCGGTGGTGGAAATAGATACTGAAAAAACAGATCAATACCGGACCCACTGGCCTTTTCTCAGGGACCGCCGCATTGATTCCTATGAGCCTATTACAAGACGATATATAGATGAGTGAATTGAAACCGGCGGCAGCAGGTTATTATTTTCCTGCTGAGTTTGCCCTGCACACTGCTACATGGCTTAGCTGGCCCCACAATCCGGACACATGGCCAGGTAAGATTGAAACCATCTATCCATCCTACGCCCAGTTTATTAAGATCCTGACCGCGGGCGAGTATGTGCATATCAATGTTGCCGGAGAAAAAATGGAACGCAGTGCGCGGGACATCCTGATACAATATGATGTGCCGATGGATCGGGTAAAGTTTTTTCACCACCCTACCAATGATGCGTGGTGCCGTGATCATGGTCCTGCCTTCCTCATCAACCCTGACAGCAGACAGCCTAAAGTCATTGTTGATTGGGGGCATAATGCCTGGGGTGGAAAGTATCCTCCTTTTGATCTGGATGATGTGATCCCTACCCTGATTGGTGCCGCTTATGATATTCCCGTTTACCATCCGGGGATCATTATGGAAGGGGGCAGTGTAGATTTTAATGGGGCCGGAACCTTGATCACTTCCACGGCATGTCTGCTCAATCCAAATCGCAATCCGCATCTGACCAAGAGAGAAATCGAACAATACCTTATCGATTATTATGGAGTCGAACACATCCTGTGGGTCGATGAAGGCATCATCGGTGATGATACGGATGGGCATATTGATGACACCGTGAGGTTTTTCAAAGAAGATTCGGTGATCACCGTTATCGAGCATAACAAGCAGGATGAAAACTATTCTCTGCTAAAACATAACCTCAAACAACTTCAAGAAATGAGGTTGCCGGATGATCGTGCGCTGACGATTGTGGAGTTGCCTATGCCTGATCCGATCTACTACAATGATCAGCGATTGCCTGCTTCGTATGCAAATTTTTATATTTCCAATCTGCATGTGATTGTTCCGACATTTCGGAATAAAAGGGATCAGGAAGCCCTTGACATTCTCAAGGATTGTTTTCCGGAAAGAGAGGTTGTCGGGATTGATTCAACAGATATCATCTGGGGACTTGGGAGTTTTCATTGTCTTAGTCAGCAAGAACCAGCTGTTTGAGTGAAAAATGAAAAGTGAAGAGTGAAAAATGTTGTGATGTTGCCTGCCATTTAAAAAATGGCTACAATGATTTTTGCATTGAATATGATTTTTGTGATTTTTCGTACGCGAGCTTAGGTACAACCTAAGCTCAACTATTATTTCTTTTTTTTAAAAGGTCCCCTTTAGGGGATTTAGGGGTAAACGTGGTTGCCTGCCATTTAAAAATGGCTACAAGATTTTTGCCTTGTAAATGATCTCTTTGATTTTTCATACGCGAGTATAGGTACAACCTAAGCTCAACTATTATTTCATTTTTTATTAAAGGTCCCCTTTAGGGGATTTAGGGGTAACCTGCGAGTGTGGTTGCCTGCCATTTAAAAAATGACTACAATGATTTTTGCATTGAATATGATCTTTTTGATTATTCGTACGCGAGGATTCTCTTTGCCCCTAAATCCCCTAAAGGGGACTTCATTTT
>JANNSS010000080.1:0-7464 GCA_031402955.1 Saprospiraceae bacterium | reverse complement strand
CCGGAAAATCGTGTCTTATGACTTTCCATCCATCCCCGATGAGATCTTTCTTTAATTGAGCAAGTTCCGTGAGCAACGGTGCCGCATAACTATCATCTACGGCAAGAAGCAAAGTGCCTCTTGCTTCTGTGGCCGGGATATTGATGCCCGTATAGACATATCCATATCCTGTAAGCAATGGCGTGGTCTTGACCACGCGGTATTCGTATCTGATACCAACAGAAACATTGTTATCGATATAGTTGGTTGCACTGCCGGAAAGAGATGCCAGGTTGGTCCAGCTCGTATCAGCAGGCAGTTTTTTGTCTATCGAATAGGATAATGCATTTGCATCACTGACCCATGCTACTGTGATTTGCGGAGGGGTGGCAGTGACCTGTGCAGAGGTCAATACAGAATAGTCCACTCCATAGGGTGTATTTAGAATATAGAATGGACTATCACTGATGTCAAATACATTGTTATTCGCCGTGTTGGATATCCTGACATAACAATTGACAGAAGGGGTGTTGGGAATCGTCCAGGAATAACTTCCGGTCGCTGCAGGAGTGGAAGCTATGATCGTTGTCCACGGACCTGTATTACCGGTTGTGCTGTACTGAAGTTTTACATTGCTGATGCCAGCCTGCACTTGCCAGATGATAAAGCGTTTGGTGCCGACCTGGAAGATATCTCCGCCTTCATTGGGCTGCAATAAATCGATTGGCTGTGTGGGTATATAGACATCGTATTTTAAAATGCCGGAATCTCCTACAGCGAAGCCGGTAGTATCATTGACCATATCCAATTCCCAGATGGTACCTGCAGTCATCGAAGTACTCTGGCCTGCCCAGGTGCCGCCGCCATTGCCTGTGGCAATGATGACTCCCTGTCTGCCGCATGCATAGCCCATGGATGTATTGAGAAAATCAACACCTAAGAGTTCAAATTGGGTACCACTGTTTTGACCCGTCCATGTTGTTGCACCTGCATCTGCAGTGTGTCTGATGACACCGTTTCCACCGACAAGCCATCCGTTATTTATATCCGCAAAACGGATATCGTTAAAAGTCAGAAAACTGTTTACTCCTGAATTGGTTTGAAACGTCCAGGTCGATCCATTGATCGTTTTCAGCAGGGTAGGGCTGTTCTGTGTAGTATTAAATCCGCCGGTTACCCAACCGGTTGTTGTGCTTAGGATATCCAGGCCCCACATAGAGGCTCCCTGGTTTTGTTGCTGGGTCCAGTTGAGTCCTCCATCGCTGGTTTTCAGTAACACATTACCGCTACCAACCACCCAGCCTGTATTGGTAGTTGCAAACCGGATCGAATTGTATTGTGTGCTATAGGGCGAGGTCTGTGGCGACCAGGTCGTGCCTCCATTAGATGTGGCGATAATGGTGCCTTCATCTCCGCAGGCCCAGCCATTGTTGGCATCGAGGAAGAAAATGCTCCGTATCGTATTGGTGATGCCGGATGTTTGAGTGGTCCATGTCATGCCTCCGTCAATCGTTTTTAGTATCGTCCCTGACTCTCCTGCGGCCCATCCGGTAGTGATATCGATAAACTTAACTGATTTCAGCGCCTCCGTTGTAGGCAGTCCACTGATGGGGGTCCAGACCTGGGCTTGTATAGAAAGTACTATGGAAGTCAAAAGGAGGAGCAGGCATAGCAATGATCGCTGTGCTGGTTTGATTGGAGTATGCCCTGAATGATCTTCCATGCAAAAAGGATAAACCTGGAATACGCTAAAGATAAAAATTATGGTTCTATGGTGGGAGGATACCTTGTCGAGGGTATAAGCTGCTTCTGCATTGTTTGCCCGCACGGGCGCAGGGGCAAAGAGCGCGATACAAAGGATAAAATCATCATCCCAGCATCTTCTCCACCTGCATCACATTTTGCAGGTTTTTCCCGCTATCAAATAATGTGGTGCCAAGTTTCGGCTTGCTTGTGATCTCGTAGTCAGTTTCCGCACCCGATGTATGTAGTGGCTGAATAGTGATTTTCTCACCCCATCCCATCCATGATATTTTGCTGCTTAGGAGTATGCGATTGCGATCTTCCATCACTTCCATCTTTTTAAGACCCGGATCGGTTTTGAGCCTGCTCAGTATATCCTGCAGGCTTAATGTGGAGACTACTACCCGCTTTTGCCTTACCGATAGATTTTCAGCCGTAAAAGTCTTCACTCCCAATCTTTTTAGGGAGTAGATGTGACTTAATCCAAAGACAAGGGTCATAATGGTTCCAAAAAAGACCAGACGGTATACAGACTCCCATAGGCTTACGCTACCGTCAAAGATCAGATCTATCAGGCCCATGGTCAGGGTAAAGCCAAGACCCATAAACAGGAAGGTTTTCAGGAATAAGAGCGTGATTGGTTTCATGTGGTAATAAAATTAATAGATAGCATATGGGCTATCCGATAACAAAATGACTTACTTTAATCGGTACTAAAGCAAGTCATACCAAATATAGGGTTTTCATCGGCAGAACAGGAGCCCTTCGATTTTTACTATTTTGATTTCCCTGGAGATCCTTCTTCCCATGGTAGTCTTTAGATTTTATTTACTTGCGCCATGCGATAATACCCGGTATGGTATTGATCAGGCCATGAATCAATATAGACATGACAATACTGCCACTTTTGATCGTCAGCCAGCCCAGCAGCAATCCGGTTGCAAAAGTACTGGTGAATTCAAACCAATTTTGGTGAAAACCCCAGTCCCTGTCTATTTGAAAGGAGTGAACTAAGCCAAATAATATTGAAGTAATCAAGAGTGCAGGATTTCCCAGGCTTCTGTTCTTGAAATAAACCCTGGATGGCAATGTATTTGACAAGAGGCCAAGCATGATACCTCTGAATGCTAACTCCTCGTCAAGGCCGGGCATCGTAAACTGAAATAAAAAATAGTCTAATCGTGTTGCAGACTTATAGATTGACAAGGCGGCCAGTCCAACTGCTACCAGGAAAACAATTATAGTGATGATTAGCTTTGGCTTTAATGAGGTATCTCGCTGTTTAAACGTGATATAGTTATGGGTTGAAAATGCTTTCCTAAACAGGATGTAAAACAGAATCGAACCAACTATAGCATATATTTTTCCAGACCAATTCCAGTCACTGTCAATAAAGTTCAGTTCCGGATACAACAACGGAGCGAATAGCAGGCAGAAATAGCCCAGATAATAAAGCGAAAAAAGGATGAGGTATTTCCATCTTCGATCAGTCCGGTTCATTGCGATACCTATAATCGGACTGACGATGATGAGCTCGATGAAGAGGGTAGTAATGAGTTGGGCCATGATTTACCATTTTCGGGCTGCAAATGACGGCAGTTCACGCAAAATGATAAATTTAATGGGATTTAACTCACGCGACTCCAATCACGGTGTCCTGATTTAGCCGCTGGATCATCACCCGACAGGGTGATTGACAACCTCATATAGATTTGCTAGATTTGTTTAACAAAAACCAACATCATGCGTTTCATCCGCTTTACCCTTTCCATTTTCTTTCTTGGTACGTTTTCCAGCCTCTTCTATGCACAGCAGAATGTCGGTATCGGGACGACTACCCCTAACAGCAGCGCCATGCTCGATATCGTCTCGACAACAAAGGGTGTGCTCATTCCCCGTGCAGAGACTTCTGCTATTTCCTCACCCGTTGCAGGCTTGATTGTCTACCAGCCTTCAGACAATTCAGTCTACTACCACAATGGAACGGTATGGCAGAAACTCAGTGGAGGCAGCATCGTCGACGCAGACGGTGATACTCGAGTCACGGCATTGAATGCCACCGGAAGTGTTGACTCCATCTTGTTTGAGATCGACGGTCAGAAAAAGCTGGTCATGAAGCGCAGCCCGGGAGGCGACCTGATGATGGAACCCTTGCAGGGCGGTCTCAACTCATTCTTTGGTCATGATGCCGGTCAATCGCACACGACTGGGAGTTTTAATTCCGGCTTTGGTGCCGATGCTTTGAAAAGCCTTGAGCATGCCAACTTCAATACCGGCATTGGATACGGAACCCTCTCTAGTAATAACAGCGGGGCCATGAACACCGCCCTTGGGGCCTCGGCTCTAACCACCAATACATTCGGAAACTTCAACACCGCAAATGGGGTCTCCGCATTACAAATGAATATAACAGGCAGCTACAATGTCGCGTCAGGATTTAATGCACTCAGAACGAACTCGGAGGGATACAATAATACCAGCATAGGAGCTAACGCTTTATGGGCAAATACGATGGGGAGTGGAAATCTAGCCGCAGGTTATAGAGCTTTGTATAACAATACGACTGCAAACGGCAATGTGGCCATTGGAAGGGAAGCCCTGGCAAATGTGACCACCCTCCACCAACTCGTAGCTGTTGGCGACTCCGCCTTGCATTACAATCAATTGGGTTGGGTGAGCAATGAAGACGGAACTGAAAACACCGCGGTGGGAGGTAAAGCCATGCTGAGCAATACCCTTGGAAAGTGGAACGCGGCATTTGGCTATCAGGCCATGAGAGCCAACACCACAGGTCATAACAACACCGCCATTGGAAATGGTGCCTTACTTAAGAAATCATCAGGGTCTGGCAACACAGCGGCTGGGTCTGGAACTTTGTGGAGTCTACTCTCCGGGGATGGCAATACAGCTCTAGGAAGTGGAGCCATAGGATTCAACCAGACCGGATCATATAATGTAGCACTCGGCTGGCGGTCTGGTTTCAATAATATCACCGGAAGCAACAACATCTTCATTGGCACGAAGGCAGGACATAATGAAACCGGATCAAACAGATTGTATATCGAGAACAGTGATACCAATCCCGACAGCGCATTGATCTATGGTGAATTTGACAATGATCTCCTGAAAGTGAATGGCAATATCGAGGTGAATATCTATGATCCTGCGGAGATAGGCGTTCGAAGCATCATACAGGCACCAATAGGCACATTCTCAGACGCACAAGGTGTTTATGGAGAGAATATAGTGGATGACTACTATGGAATCGGTGTACATGGCAAGGGAGGCTACTTTGGCGTCCTGGGAGAAGTCGCAGGTACTTCAACTGGTATTTACACAGGAGTACGTGGGTATGCTACCGGACAGAGTGGGTCCACTGTGTACGGCGTATACGGCGAGGCAAGTGGAGGGACGAACAATTACGGTGGATACTTTTATGGCAAAGGATATTTCAGTGAGGCTGTTGGTATTGGTGTCACAGGACCTTCAGAACTCCTGCACATTCAAGGAGGCAATGATCCTACGTTACTGTTGCAATCAGATGGGGTGGAGGAACTTTCAGGGAAGATCGCCATGCGCCAATCCAATTTTACGGGCATGGATATGTATTATGATGGTGTAAACACAGTAGATGCCCTCGTTTTTGAAAGCTTTATTGGGGGCACTAGTCAGGGTCGCAAGATGACCATGGATCTCGCTGGAAATGTCGGCATCGGTATCACCGAAAATATTGCAAACGGACATAAGCTCTCCGTCAATGGAAAGATCGCCTGCACAGAAGTGCGCGTTCAACCACAAAGCGAATGGCCGGATTATGTGTTTGCACAAGACTACACATTGATGCCGCTTGATCAACTTAAATCCTCTATTGAAGCCAATAGTCATCTGCCTGGAATCCCCTGTGCAGCTGAGGTAGAAAAGGAAGGTATACAATTGGGTGAGATGCAAACGCGCATGATGGAAAAACTTGAAGAGATGACCTTGTATATCCTGCAATTGAATGAAGAGATAAAAGTATTGAAGCAGGAGAATCTCGAGCAAGCGAAGGCCATAGCCAGATTGAAATAATCACTGATACAATTTCTATTTTAAAACGAAAACAAATCAGTGATGAAAATGCATCGTAGAAAATATATCGCACTCTTTCTCCTATCGCTTCCCTTCTTTATTCAAGCGCAGGGTAACCTGCCATGGGATCTCTGGCAAAATCCTGCAACAAGAGATTTTGCAACCATTCAACAAAATGTTGAAGCATGGTACAGTGGAAAGGACAAGGGGAGTGGCACAGGCTATAAGCATTGGAAACGCTGGGAGGAATTTAACCAGAACCGCCTCGATGCGAATGGCCGGATTGTAAATGTAGCTGCTTTGAATCTTGAAGCATTCAGGAAACAGAAGCCAGATGATAATAACAACCAACGAAACGTCGAAGGCGATTGGCAGGCCTGGAGTGCCACAGAATATGTAGCCGCCGGAAGCTGGGCACCAGGTATCGGACGCGTTCAGACGGTTGCCTTTCACCCGACCAATCCCAATATCCTCTATGTAGGTACACCTGCAGGTGGTTTATTTAAAACGGTCAATCACGGGTCCACATGGACTAATCTTTCCGATACACTTTCGAGCATTGGTGTCTCCGGCATCGCAGTGGATCCGAATAATACGAACACCATCTTTATCCTCACCGGTGATGGAGACGGGGGGCACACCAGATCAATCGGCGTGTACAAAACCACCAATGATGGTCAATCATGGACACCTACAGGACTGACCTGGATGGATACCTCTAATGTTAAGGGCAGACGATTGCTGATGGAGCCAGGATTTCCTTCCTGGATGCTCGTAGCAGCATCCAATGGATTGTGGCAAAGCACGAATAGTGGTGTTTCATGGACCCTGGTGCAAGCGGGTGATTTCTATGATATCGAATACAAACCAGGAAGTACGGATATCGTTTACGCCTCCACCGCTACGCAAGTGTTTAAATCCACAAACTATGGCCAAACCTGGAGTGTGGCTCAAACGTTTGATGCAACCCGGATCGAAATCGCTGTAACCCCGGACGATGCCGATGCTGTCTATCTGCTGACCGGGCCTTCTGATACGATCATTACGATGAATCCACCATTCACAACTCCCGGTTTCAAAGGCGTTTATAGATCAGGCAATTCAGGATCCAGCTTCTCCATTCTTGCTACTACGCCAAATATCCTCAGCGGCAGTTTAACCGGGAATAATTACAAGCACCAGACTTGGTGGGATCATGCTTTTGCTATTAGCCCGGCGCAAGATTCAATTATACTTACCGGTGGTGTCAATACCTGGAAATCAATAAACGGCGGACAGAGTTTCGCTATCAATACGTATTGGGTACCCTCGACAGCTCAAAGCAATGGAATAGCCTATGTCCATGCGGATATCCACTATATGATCTACAATCCGCTCAACAACTGGCTTTATTCAGCTAATGATGGAGGCATTTTCTATACAACTGATGACGGAACTACATGGACAGATATTACAGGTGGCCTGAATATCAGCCAGCTCTATCATTTTGCAGGTACCGATGAGGATATCAACTTTATGGTCGGAGGCATGCAAGACAATGGCACCGGTATATTTACGGACAGCGATACACTAAAGTCCATATTGGGTGCCGATGGAGGTGATGTCCTGATTCATCCACAAAACAAGAACATCATTTATGCAATGACCCAATTGGGCAATCTATTGAAATCGACT
>JANNSS010000079.1:0-13148 GCA_031402955.1 Saprospiraceae bacterium | reverse complement strand
TGCGCAAAGATAACCACAGATGACCGCAGATTTCGCAGATGAAGCAGATTTTTTAAAAATTCAGGGCGCAGATGAACGCAGATTTCGCAGATTTCGCAGATTGGTAAGGTCTGCTGTTGTCAATGTAGCTGGATGTTTGTCCGCAAAAGACCTGAAAAAATTAGTTATTACCTTCGTGGCCGATGAAGATATATGGTGATGATTATTTTATGAAACTGGCCTTGCAGGAGGCGCAGAAGGCGGCAGATACAGGGGAGGTGCCGGTCGGGGCTGTCATTACAGCGGGTGATCAATTGCTGGCCCGTTGTCATAACAGTACGGAGATGCTCAATGATGTGACTGCACATGCGGAGATCCTGGCGATTACTGCCGCTGCTCAGTATCTAGGCAGCAAGTATCTCATGGATTGTACACTGTATGTGACGCTGGAGCCATGCGTCATGTGTGCCGGTGCTTTGCGCTGGGCCCAGATCGGCAAGGTGGTTTACGCTACGCCCGATGATAAGGCGGGCTTTATGCGCTATGGGAAAGAGTTGTTGCATCCCAGGACCCAATTGGAGATGGGGATCATGATGGAAGAGAGTTCATTGTTGCTTAAGTCCTTTTTTGCGGCACGTCGCAAATCAGAGCCATAGGGGGAAGTGTAGTCCTAAGAAATTGGTCAAGGTTTCCCATTAAATTTTATATATTATTCACAAACAATATATTAGGTATTAGTTAAAATATTAATGTAAACGTATTTCGACGATATAAGAGCCAATTTTTTTACCATATAAGCCAATTGGGAACCACCAGCCATACTTTTTCAAGTTATCGGGTAAACCGAAGATCCCGCCAAAGTTATCGCGCAACGCCGCAAAGACGCAACGTTGCAATCTACATTTCGCATAGCCATTGGCCGACTGCCAATTGCCGACTGCAAAAGTTATCGCGCAACGACGCAAAGACGCAACGCTTCAATTTACTTTACCCCCTGGCCCCCTGAATGGGGTAAAACCTAGCCAAACCTTACCCTTGCTCCCTTGTTCCTTTCTTCCCTTGCTCCCTGTTAATTTATCGCGCGGAGATGCATAGACGCAGTGAGGGTCTCGCGCCGGTGCCAACTGCGGACTGCTAAATGCCGACTGTAAACTGCCCCCTTCCCTTAACACTTCTTTAGTGACTGATTTAAATCAAGGTTAAACCCCACCCATTCATCAAAAGCTACCTCCTATTCCCCTTACTTTGGTACCATGATCCTCAACCAATCCCATTCTTTTATGAAACTGACCGCCCTTTTTGTCCTTGCCTTTGCCGGTTTGATGACATCCTGCAGCCCTACGTACACTTACTTCACAAAGGATCTCTACGAACAAGAGAAATGGTCGCAGGATGAGATCACCAGAATCCAGTTTTACGTATCAAAGGACATCGTGCTCTCAAGATCAATGAGCTCAGGTGAAACATCCATCTCTGAAGGGAAAATCAAAATCAAGAATGGTCAGCGCGTCGAACAGGTCATCATCAGATCAGGCACCCCGGGGGTGCTGGTACTGATGCCACGTGAAGACCGCTTTGCCATTAGTTTTGATGAAACAGATAATGCAGCCTACCTCATGTTCGGCCCTAATCCCAAGTATGGTGATCGTTTTGCATTACTGGCCCAGGAATGGGATCGCAACTACGGCCAAGTGCACTATAAGGATCAGGTATATACCGTTGATGCTGAAAGCGCATTTTCAAGCTTGATGGTAGACCTGCGGAAGGAAGGTGAAAGTAAATATGAAACACGGAGTCTTTCCGGCCGGACTGTGCAGGAATAATACTTCCGTTTATTGGGTGCCTTTCAGGAAGGGGACAAATTTGAACTTTCCGAAAGTCTCGCTTTTGATTTCCGTTTCGGCGACCTTCGAATAGCGCCACATCGTTTGCACATCATCACCACCTATCGGTATCACGAGGTATCCACCAACAGCTAGTTGGCTGATCAGGTTTTCAGGTAGTGATGTAGCCCCGGCTGTGACGAGGATTTTATCGAAAGGAGCAAACATTTTAAGTCCTTCATATCCATCTCCCAGAAACGTGCGTATCGCTCCGAAACCGAGTTCTCGGAGAAGCTTATCGGTCTTTTCATAAAGGGCACGCTGGCGTTCGATTGTATATACCTTAGCACCCAGCAAGGACAGCACGCATGCCTGATAGCCGGATCCAGTGCCTACCTCCAGTATTTTGTCTCCTTTTTTAACTTCCAATAAGCTGGTCTGAATGGCTACCGTCTGCGGCTGAGATATCGTCTGCTCATTACCAATGGGGAATGCTACATTCTGATACGCCCACTCTTCAAATGCTTTTTCGAGGAAAAGATGCCTGGGCACTTTTGACATGGCCTCAAGGACTTTTTCATCGCGAATACCTCCGTGACGTAATGTTTCAATAAGGTGCATACGAAGTCCCTGATGCTTGTATGTATCTCTTCGCAAGATTGTTTATTTTACCCGGTAGTTATGGATCAGAAAGGAGCGGTGGTAAGTCAGATTCACTTCCAATCCGGTTCCGGACTGCAGGCGTAAAAGTACATTTTTTATATTATAAAAAACAATAATATATGAGTGATATTAAATTCGGGACGGATGGTTGGCGGGCGATCATCGCGGACGACTACACGGTCAAAAATGTGATTCGGGTAGCGGAAGCTGCCGCTATCTTTATGGAAGAGCGTGCCATGCAAAAAGTGGTCATCGGGTATGACTGCAGGTTTGGCGGAAAAATGTTTGCAGAGACTGCTGCACGAGTGATGGGTAGTCATCAGATCCATGTAGTGATGGGGGATCATGTCGCCTCAACGCCCATGGTCTCTCTGGGGGTCAGAAAACTCGGCGCTGACCTGGGTATCGTCATCACCGCGAGTCACAATCCGCCATCGTATAATGGGTTTAAATTAAAATCCTCTTTCGGTGGACCTTCCATCCCGGATGATATAGCGGCTGTGGAGAACCATATTCCGGATAAGCCGATGAAGGATCTTGATTCTGTGGACAAGATGAAGGAAAATGGTTTGCTCACGTACATGAACCTCGAAGACATGTATTATGATCATGTCATGGCATCCTTTGATATTCCGGCGATCCGCAACTCAACGTTTACGATCGGATACGATGCGATGTATGGAGCAGGGTACTTGATTTTTCCCCGTATATTACCAAAGGCCACATGCCTTCATTGTGATTACAATCCTTCTTTTTATGGCCAGGCACCTGAGCCGATCGAACGCAACCTGAAGCCATTTGCAGAGATGATCAAGGCTGATCCGAACATGCAGATTGGTATTGCCAACGACGGTGATGCTGATCGTATCGGGATGTTTGATGGGGATGGAAATTTTGTAGACTCACACCACATTCTCCTGTTGCTCCTTTATTATTTACACAAATACAAAGGACTTACCGGAAAAGTGGTTATCACCTTTTCTGTGACCGATAAGATGGTGCAGATGGCTCAGAAATTCGGGCTGGAAGTGGAAGTCACCAAGATCGGATTTAAATACATCGCAGAGATTATGACCAAGGAAGATGTGCTGGTCGGTGGTGAAGAATCCGGAGGCCTCGCGGTCAAAGGACATATACCTGAGCGTGATGGTGTGTGGATCGGATTGATGATCCTGGAGTTTATGGCCAAGGCAGGCAAGTCATTGAAGGAACTTGTCCAAATGGTATACGATGAGATCGGCACGTTTGCTTTTGACCGGGATGATCTGCATATCACGGAAGCACAAAAGGAAGAGGTGCTCAACAAATGTCATGGTGATAAATTCACAACCTTCGGGCCATACAACATTACACGTACAGAGAAACTCGATGGCTTTAAATATTATCTGGATAACAACACCTGGATCATGATCAGGCCTTCAGGTACGGAGCCTGTGCTTCGCGTTTATTGCGAAGCTCCTGACCGTGCTATCGCCAGGACTACGCTGGATGCCGTGAGAAAAGAACTCTTAGGTTAGCCTGATGTCTTGATACTTCGCGCAGGCATCAGGACGTTGGAGATATTGGAGAAAGGATGAAATACCTATGGACTTTTTCCTTAAAGTTTATACAATGGACTTTCTGAAAGCAATTTTTGTTTTTATGCTGTTGCTCCATATCCTTTCATGCAATAAACAGGAGGATGTCGTGCCACCCGCTAATAATGATTACAGGCAGGCAATGCGCGAATTTGTGATTGGTATCAGTGCTTATGCGGAAGCCATACATACTGATTTTTCTATTATTCCTCAAAACGGAATAGAACTGGTCAGTGCGAATGGCGAAGAAACCGGGCCTCCCCATACAGCATACCTGGATGCTATTGATGGGAATGGACAGGAAGATTTGTTCTATGGGTATACTAAAGATGACAAAGCCACACCAGGTAATGAAAATGAATATTTGATTTCATTTTTGAATATTTCGAAAAATACCGGAAAGACCATATTGGTAACGGATTATTGTTCTACGCATTCGAAGATGGATGATTCCTACGCAAGGAATATTGCAAATCAATTTGTATCGTTTGCCGCTGACCAACGTGAATTAAATGATATCCCTGATTATCCCCAAACTATTCATTCCGAAAATACCGATGTTATCATGTCATTGTCCCAGGTTAAGAATTTCTTATACCTGATCAATCCCGATCAATTTTCTACCAAAAACGGATTTATTCAGTCCGTGACAGCTACAAACTATGATTTGATCATAATAGATTTATTTTTTCAGGACGGGGTTGCATTTACATCTTCAGAAATAAATCAATTGAAAAGTAAAGCAAATGGCGGGACTCGAATGGTGATATGCTATATGTCCATAGGCGAAGTCGAGGACTACAGATATTACTGGCTTCCGGAATGGAATTCCAATAAGCCATTCTGGATGAATGATGAAAATCCCAATTGGGCCGGTAATTATAAAGTGCAATATTGGAATGCGGAGTGGCAAAGTATCATATTTGGCAATGACCATTCCTATGTCAAGAAGATAATTGATGCAGGATTTGATGGTGTCTACCTGGATATAGTAGATGCCTATGAATATTATGAATAGCTAAAAAAGAGGATTGGCTGTTATGCTGTCTGTCGCCAATGCGTTTATTAGGATTTAAGGTCACTTCCAGGTCTTTAGCTTCTACCAAAGCCGACAGTCTCCCTGTACATCTGAGGAGAAACGGCAGCATTGGTTTTGAAAAAGCGACTGAAGTAATATTCATCCTCGTAGCCTAAGCTGTACGCAATTTCCTTTACGGTTTTGTTAGTCAGATATAGCTCACGTTTTGCCTCTATAATGATACGTTCCGCAATCAGGTCAGAAATCGTTTTATTGAAATAGGATTTTGTGATTTTGGCCAGTGCCTTTGATGAAATATTCAGCGCTTCTGCATATTCCCCGGCTGAATGTTTTGTTTTATAGTCTTTTTCAATCGCTTCCTTCAGCGTTTGAAGGATGAAAGGTTCTTTGGCTTCAGCCCCCGATGGAGTAGCTACCTGTTGCTGCGCAGCCTTTAATCTTGAGGCGGTGATCAGAAATATTTTCAGATAGGAGATGAGTAATTCATATTGAGCCAGGGCGGGGTTTTGCATTTCTGTTTTTATCTGCCCGATTAGCATCCTGAAGGTGTTTTCTGCAGCCAGATCTATTGTTACATAAGGAGGCTGATAAACATTATTAAAAAGTATGCCATTACAGGCCACTTCAGCGTGATGCTTATGTATGCAGAAAAAATCAGGATGAAAATGAAGCACTGTACCTTTTATGCTATCACCGCCTGAAATCATAAAAGGCTGATATGGCACAAACGCAAAAAGCGTGTTTGCGAGAACATCATATGTTGAAAAATCAGCTTTTGCCCGCCCATGGCCATGTTCAATCCAGATTAGGGAATAATAATGCAATCGTTGTATATGGTCAAAGTGACTATCGTTTTCAAAGGTGTAAAGCTTGAAGGCAAGGTTTCCCGTTTGGGGGTCAACAAGCGTGAAGGAGGTCGCATGTGTCATTTTGGTAGTGGCTATTGGACTTGACAGTCCGACAAAATTTTACATTTATCTAATAAAGTTGCAGAAGTATACAACTTTACCTGAAAGTCAGGAAGCAAATGTTTTGTTTTTTTCTTTTAGGGATATTATTTCAGCTTCTAGTTTGGCAATCAACTCTTTTTGTGGATTAAACGCCTCTTCAATTTCACCAATGGTGTATCGTGGTGTAATATGTTGCTGACAATTCCAGTCATAGGCTTCTATATGGAGGAGCATCATCTGATCAGGACGGAATGAATACTGGTCCAGGTCGAGTAAAGCAAAAAGTTCCGGCTGCTCGTTGATAGAAATGATTTCTGCTTTTGCATAGATCTTAAGCCTTGTCCTGGACGGATAGTCTACCATGATCAGCGCCACATTTGGATTGGTGGCTATATGTCCTGACGAAATGTATTGCATGTTGCCTTTGAAGTCAATAAACCCGAGGCGCTTCGCATCCAGGACCTTTAAAAAACCTTTAGGCCCACCTCGGTGCTGGATGTAGGGAAACCCGTTTGCACCAATCGTGGCTATGTAGAAGCTATCAACGTGTTCGATAAATTCTATTTCATTACTTGTCAGGCCATCCTGAAAAGTTTCCTTTTCCATCCGGGCATAGGAAGACCTGCTTCCTGCTTTTTCCTGCAAACTCTTCACCGCATCGGTAAATGCGATGGCCCCAAAATTTTTGGCCATGATAGATATTATAATCTGCGTTCGCTTTCCTTTATCTGGAGATCATTGATGCTCGCATATCTTTTTCGCATCAGCCCGTTTTCATCAAATTCCCAGTTTTCATTGCCATAGGCCCTGAACCATTGTCCTTCGACATTGTGGTATTCGTATTCAAAGCGCACAGCAATCCGGTTGTCCACATGGGCCCAATACTCTTTTTTCAATTTATAATCCAGCTCCTTTGCCCATTTCTTTTGCAGAAAGGCTTTTACCTCTTCCCTTCCATGTAGGAATTCGGAGCGGTTTCTCCATTCAGTGTCAATCGTATACGCCAGGCTCACCCTTTCAGGATCCTTGCTGTTCCATGCATCCTCTGCAGCCTGTATTTTTTTCTTAGCGGTATCTGCTGTAAAAGGAGGTAAAGGTGGTCGTTGGTTTTCCATAAAGAATAATTTTGGGTAAAGGTAGCTGCGATCTTCGATGCAGCTACCGCTACCCGTTAGATTAAATTATGCTGCCAATTTGGCCAGCGTTTCCACTTGCGGAAAGTCTATTGCTGTTTGAGCTGTGTTGTTGAAATAGTTGGTCAGGATATTGAGTGCTACGTGGCCTATGACTTCTCCAATCTGACCATCTGTAACTCCAGCGGCTTTCACTGCAGCGACATCATGATCATCGACATGACCGCGTTTCGTCACCAATGATACTGCGAATTTGAGGATGGCATCAGTCATTGGATCGTCTGATCTGCCGTTTCTTGCAGCCACCATCGCATCATCTTTTATTTTGACCAGGTTGCCTCCAATGTAGGTATGGGCAGACAGACAATAGCTGCATTCGTTAGCTTCCGCAACGGCCAGGGCAACCAATTCGCCTGTTTTAGTTCCGAGCGAACCAGTACCAAGTGCACTGCTCAGGTTGAGGTATCCTTCAAGGAAAGCTGAGGAATTGCCCATGGTCTTCATCATATTTGGCACCATTCCCAATTTCCCTTCAATGGCATTAAATAATTCCTTGGTTTTTCCCGTTGCTGTGTCTGTTGCTAAAGCGCTTAAACGTGTCATTTTTAGTTTATTTTATTTTTGTCATTATTGACAGTGCAAAGATGGGGCAGTGGGAATGGCTGGAAAATGGATGATTGACGTCTTATGATGGACAATTTTCCCGGAAGGCTGCGAAACCTTTAGAAGTGGGTCTTCAGAAGGCATTATTCTTAGAATTCACTTCATTGGCATCGGATCGTGCTCAATGGACGGATGAAGGGAAGCTTACCCATATGAATCAGTTTAGACCCTAATAGATTTTGTGCCGCAGGAAAACAAAACAAACGAACTTATCACTTTGTGTAAATGGCACTACTTCTCCTTTTCCACTCCAGCAATACGCTTGAGCATATTCCTGAAGATGAAATAATGAAACGGAAGCATAGCATACCAGTAGTTTCGACCTAAGATTCCCTGAGGGCGAAAGGTGGCAATTTGTTTGAGGATACAGTGGTTTTTGCTCTTTACGATGGAGAATTCCAGCCATGCTTCTCCGGGAATTTTCATTTCGGCAAATAAAAGAAGACGGTGATTCTTGCGATCCGCCAGCAGCACCCTCCAGAAATCAAGTACTTCACCAGCCTGGATATCTGTTTCACTTCTGCGGCCGCGCTCCATGCCTACACCGCCCACCATCTTGTCCATGAACCCACGAATTCGCCATAGCCTGTCAGCATAAAACCAGCCATTATTACCACCGATACCAAAAAACCGGTCAGCCACCTCTTCCACTTTATCACAATCTATCTCGAGCCACCTGCGATCGGTATAGCAGCCGTTGACAGGCACTTCGATATACTGATTGACATCAAGATGGGTTAGGCTGCTGGAAGCTGCATCGGTCCAGCTGGACACGACCATATTTTGCTTGATCCGCATAAAGGCCATCCTGATCGCTTCTTTATAAGGAATCAGTTCCTGCGGAATGATGTCCTGGATACTATTTTCCTGGCATATCACATCATTCTTCATGCTTTCCACAAGCTGCTTTGCAATGGTAAAATTGGCAGACGTGGTGAGGTACAACCAATACGCAGACAAACCAGGGAAGACAACAGGCATAGCAATGATATATCGCTTGTATCCTCTTACTTCGGCAAAATCAAGCAACATTTGTTTATACGAAAGCACATCTGGTCCCCCGATCTCGAATGTCCTGAAATATGTTTTTTCATCCCGCAGACATCGAAACAGGTAATTGATCACATTACGAACGGCAATGGGTTGGCATTTGGAATTCAGCCAACGTGGTACCACCATCACCGGTAATTTTTCCGTGAGATCCCGGATGATTTCGAAGGACACGCTGCCCGAACCAACAATGATGCCTGCCTCGAAAATCGTATAGGGAATTCCTGAATTGATGATAACATCCTTGACGACTTTGCGGGCAAGCAGATGACTGGACAGTTTTGGTTGATTGCTGATCCCACCCAGGTAAACGATTTGTCTGACCTGGCACAATGAGGATACGAGAATAAAACAACC
This sequence comes from Saprospiraceae bacterium, assembly GCA_031402955.1. Lineage (GTDB taxonomy): Bacteria > Bacteroidota > Bacteroidia > Chitinophagales > Saprospiraceae > Opimibacter. The sequence goes on along the minus strand of JANNSS010000079.1, from coordinate 3,914 downwards.
CACGGAGCGCAATTCATATTCCTTGAGCGTGGTACTGGTATCTCCGAGGGAATGGATCAGATAATAAGCAACATCGTAAACCTTTTTATTGAAATGCTGTAATGCATTTTCAGGTTGCAGAAAGTCAAATTCAATGACCTCCACCTGCGTAAGCAAATCTTCTGCAGGCTGAAAGCGATTTCGGTCACGCACCACACAGGTCACTTCATGACCAGCTTCCACCAGAACCGGCAACAGCCTCATCCCGATATATCCATTCGCTCCTGTCAGTAATATCCGCATAATGCACTTAAGGTAAAACTAATTAAATGGATCCTGGCCATGATATGATCAAGGTCTGCTTTTTTCTACCCATCATAAATGATAGTGATCATGAAGGAGGGTGATGTAGATTGCCAGAAATTTATTTTTTTAAAAAAATATTTGCGCGATATCCTGAAACTCCCTAATTTCCATTTGAAAACAAATTGCTTTGGTTACATATCGTAGCCGAAGATTCACCTTTTTAAACCAGTTGAAAATGGGACTGACAATCCATTATTCCGGCAAGCTCCGGAATCCGGCGAATTTACCTTCGCTGATTGAAGAGGCTGCAGACATCAGCCAGACCATGCATTGGCCTTATGAAGTGATTGACAAGACTCCTGATGTGCCCGTCGGAGGGATTCTGATTGCGCCTGAGGGCAGTGAACCCTTATGGCTCACCTTTCATGAAGAGGGTTTTATGTGCAATCCTATGCTCTATGCTTATGTTAAGGAAGTAGAAGGCAAGGGCATCCCCCAGGATGCAGAGCAATGGCTCTTTACTAAAACCCAGTATGCCGGTGTCGAAGTCCATATGGCGTTGATCCGGTTGATGCGCCACCTGAGCCAAAAGTACTTTGACAAATTTGAAGTACATGACGAAAGTCAGTATTGGGAAACAAATGATGAGGATCTGTGCCGCAAGCGATTTGGAGAGTACAACCTGATGATCGGTATGGTTGGAGATGCATTGGATTCGTTGAAAATCGATCCGACGGAGACCTCAGAATCCATAGCGGATAAAATTGAAAAGTTGCTCTTTGAGCGATTTGGAATGAAGCGAAGCAATTGATTTAGGCTTAGGGCTTAGAGGGTTAGGAGGTTAAAAGGTTAATGCGAATATGCCGTTGCCCTGGTGTCCCCACCAGCAACGAATGGAACCTAATGTATAATACCACCGTCTTTTAACTCTTTGATTTCTTTGGCGATCAGTTGATTGATATCCGATTTAGCGTTTTGCAGGATGATGATGGAAGTACCAAATTCTCTCGCATCGGGATTTTCGATGGAGCTGATTCTGGTTACAGCATTGAAAATAGGGGATGTATCATTTATTTCCTGCTCAACTTCATCTGGTTCAATGATCCTAATGACATTACGGATTGGTTTATCTAATGGAAACCAATTGATATAATCAGCATTGAAGGATACAGCATTTATATTTTTATGCCTGCTGTAGTAATTGATCGCGCCGGCCTGGCCATAATTGTCGCAAAGGACTAACGTTTGTGCCTGGTCAGCAATCGTGTCATACACTGCATCGGTTTTTTCGGCCAGTTCACTCCATCCGAGCATATCTGCAAAATCCTGCGGAAGATGATGGTCCTGGCCGTCCTCCCAACGAAGCATGCCCAGGTTTCGGTACAGTTCCAGTTGTGTTTTGATCTGTTCAGGGCTTTTATTTGGAAACCCGACCATGATAAACGGGATGAATAATACAGCAATGAACAGGAAGGCAACTGGTCGAAGGTATTTTTTCCAACCTACTAAAGTCAATTGTTCAATATATACAGCGCCGAATGCCAACAAGACAGGGTAAAGCCCGACAGCATAATAACTTTTGGCTTTGAAGAGCAGAAATAAAGCAATGGAGAAAATATAGATAAATGCTATGACACGGTATTTCTGGAAAGGAGGATATCTAAAGAATCCAATGAGAGCCGCCAGGATAATAAAAAGCGAATTGATAAAATAGAGTCCCTGATCTTTCAGGAAGTCAAGACGATTAACATTCACCAGTTGTGTATCAGCAAGTGCTTTCAACTGGTGCAGCGTTGGAAATTGATGCTGGTATTGCCAGTAAAGGTTTGGAAGCACTAACAAACATCCTCCGAGTATGGCAATGTAAAGATGTTTGTTGGTGAATATTTTTCGATAAGGGGTCAGCAATATGGCAGGAACCAAGGCTGCGACAAACATGAGGATATTGTATTTGCTGTAGAACCCTAAAGCAATAGCGACAGCAGCCATGTATATCCATCGGTTTTCAGCGGTTTGAATCCACGGGATCAGGATATAGAATGCCAGGGTCCAGAAGAAAATATCGAAGGAATTTGGTTGATAAAGCAAATTGATTCGTAACAACGGTGAAATCAACACGGCCAATGTCCCCAGGAGACAGGCGTAGAGACTGCCATTCAATTTTTTGATCATCTTCCAAACCAACACCATCGTCATCGCTCCAAAAGCAGCAGGAAAAAATTTTACCCAAAACACACTTCCGCCCAGGGCATGAATAAGGAAAGAAATCCATGAGGTCATTGGAGGTACAGATATATATCCCCATGCCAGATGGAGGCCCTGATCCAGGTGGAGGTATTCATCGCGCTGCAATTCATACACCGGATGGATCAACAGGTATTGCAGGAGGAATTTTATCGCAATCAGGCCGAAGAGTAAAAAATATTTTGATTTCATCAAGGTGGTGGTTTGGAGGGAGTGAAAGTACATTAATGTCCAAAAGTTTTTACCCCTGGCCTGCTTCGACTGACCCCAAAATATTTTTTAATAAAGATCGCTCGTTCAAGTCTTCAGACTTGAATGCTATATATTCTCGTCTCCTGACGAGAGGGAGGTTTGCAATTAGTGTGATGAATGCCTTATCTGACCCCCTACCCCCTGGGAGGGGGAGCAGAAAAAATCATTTCGAATTGGCATTAACCTGTTGCTCCGTCTTGCCCCCCTTTGCCCCCTAAAAGGGGGTACCTATTGAATAATGACGCTACCTGACGTTAAAAACGTCTTACATGAATGTTGCTTGGAGGTCATTTCTTTTGATCTAACATACGCGGGCGCAGATACAATCTACTCCCAACGGCTTTATATGGATGAGGCCTGCGGCCTCATCCAGGCTAAAACGTTTTAAAAAATCACTTCGAATAGGTCAGATCATGTCGCTCTAAATTGTCCGAGCGGCGCGGATGATTTGTTTCAAGCAATAAACAAGACTAATGGATCGGGATCAAAGTCTAGAAACAAAAAATGAAACGCGTAAAAGCGAGAAAGCAAATAGTGAGGCTAGACGAAAGCAGAAGTATCTAAGCGAGTTTTTAGAGCGACGAGTTTTTTTGTTACTTTTTTTCGGCAAAAAAAGTAAAGAAAGCCCCTCGTGCAACGACCTCAAACCGCAAACGTCTTTGATATCCTGTAATGCTCCGCATTGTTTTTGGAAAACCATTTCTTGTCTTCGTGATCAAACTTGGAATAGATCATGATGAACCTGACGTCTTTGTCAAGGGCGGTCACATATCTGAATTCCCTGGTGATACCGCCATCCACGAAGACCGGGTAGTGGGAGTCGATCCAGCTGAGTTCACCTTTTGAGTCTTCGGTTGCCCCTTTATTGAGTTTGTTGAATTTTAATCTTTTTTCAATTCGCACATCCGTCATATCAAAGGGGGTATTGTCATCGAAGGTGAGAATGTTGAAACGGAAGCCTTTGATATATTGGCGAGCTAATCCTTTGTTCGTAATGACGGCAATGAGTTCGACGATTTTCTTATCTCTGGATATGCCTAGTGACTTGACTTTGAGATCAAATTGTAATTTGGGGTACTGTTCACGCGCAATGCCGAATCGATAGAGGGTCCAAACACCTGCAAGGAGCAATG